>JAGIAF010000373.1 GCA_017745015.1 Bdellovibrio sp.
TTCCATCACTGCCTTCGCCAATACTAAGAAAACAAAAACAACAACTGAAATAAAGCCGCAAGGACAAGACCGCGGCGGCGCTCCAGCATCAGAAAAACTTGCCGTCAGAAGCAAGACTGCAAAAAATCCTGAAAAGCTTTTGCCGTTTTATTCTCTTCCAACGGTTAAAGGTCACCAATCTCTTGTCTGTGAAGGCACAGCAGAGGTCCAAATTTTCATGAAGAATGACCAATTCAAAACTCCCCTTCCTCTTGTTTTTACATGCAGTAAAAAAGACTCAGCTAAAGTGTGCGCCTTAGAAGGTTGGGATAAAATCATAGGTAAAAATAAATTTCTTACGGCCTTTACCGGCACTCTTAAGAGTTCACTTATGGTGGGGTTGGACTATTACCTCAGTGAAAACCGCGTAAACGCCTTAGCGTCAGCTAAGAAAGAAAAGAACGGATGGGTCGCGACTCCACGGAATGGTAATACAATTTACGTCAACAATGAAATGACCGAACTTACTTCTACCGGCAAATACAATATCAAATCCAAATTGGAAGCAATAGACGGCTATCTCTTCGTCAACAATACGCAGGGAGAGATAGGCGATTCATCAGACAAACTAACTGGGAACGTTGATATCAAATACGCACTTTCTCAAGGCACCTATTATCCGTCGTCGATCAAGATGGAATGGGGAACGACCAAAGACAATATAGACGACGGAAAAATTATCTGGGATATTACTATCAACAACTGTACTTCCAAATAGCTGGACCGCACCTTCTTGGATTCTTACGTCTACTCACAGCTTTCAAAGTGCCGTAGACGTATTCCCGCAGTCTTTAGGATACTTTTTTTAGATCCTGGATGTTATTTCCCATGATGGCACTAATTTTAATCTGAGGAAAAGCCTTCAAAATCATCGCCAAAGCAACTCCTGCATCAACACCAATCGCAACGATCCCCACTAGAGGCCTCTATGTTCCTTAAGAGGGATCCCGGGCCTCTGGCTAAAAACTGAACGAGAAATCCCCTAAGCCCCCGGTGTATAAATCTGCCTCTATCCCCGGAAGAAACAAGTACTCCTCGCTATTTGCCACTCACGCTTCAGTGAATGTATTTTAGTTACGAAAAGGTAATGCATGAAGAATAAAGTATTGCCTACAAATTCCGAGAGTCCATTTCACATAGATGAATTTTTCTTTTCCACCACGAATCCCAAGGGAATCATCACCTACGGGAATGATGTCTTCCTGCGAGTGAGCGGCTATCCCAAAGAACAAACTATCGGCGCGCCCCACAATATTATTCGCCATCCCGATATGCCACGATCGGTATTTAAACTCTTCTGGGACACCCTTAAAGCAGATCACCCGATCGGTGCCTATGTTAAAAATATGGCCGCCGATGGAAGCTATTATTGGGTCTTCGCCTTTGCCTTCCCGATCGAAAATGGATATCTCTCGATTCGTTTTAAGCCCTCCTCCGAAATCTTTTTAGCAGTTAAGCAAATTTACGCGGAAGTATTTGAATACGAAAAAAATGGCCATGATATTGAATCCGGCAAAGCATTTCTTCTGGAAAAAATTAAATCCGCTGGTTTTTCAAACTATGAAGATTTCATGGTGAAAGCTGCTATAAACGAGTTAACAGCCCGAAGTGCGAATGCTGGCTCTAAAAGTACATCGTCAAGCAATGCGAAGAATTCTGATATCACCAATGTTTCTACTAAAGCAGTAGATTCTTTAAATGAACTCTTAACACGCGTGAGCGAGATTCAACACTCCAGCGAGGTTCTGGTTAAAAACATCAACTTCGTAAACGATGGATTTTTTAAACTTAAGTTTGTCGCCCTGAACATGGCCATCTCCTCTGCGCGCTTCGGCACATTGGCGCAAGGTTTGGGGGTCGTGGCCAAAGAATTCCGTAACAACTCCGCTAAAATTGGTGATTCCATCAATGGAATACTGGGATTCACGGAAACACTGACTTCCGTCATTCAGCAGTGCAATCTAAAAATGGCCTCACTGAATATACAAATACAAATGGTTGATTTCTTCGTTAAGGAATCCATTCAAAAATCTGCTGGCGGCGCAGACGATGCCTTCGCCGAAATGAATTTAAACAGAGACGGTTTTTCCAGCTTATTTAAAACCTATGCCACCACTTTGATTCACGAAGTTTCTGGCATGCGAAAGCAACTGGCAACTCTCTCGTCACAGATGATGGAAGTGCAAAAGCTGGTGATCAGTTTGCAAGTCATCCGTCAGATAGGAAATGTCGAGTCCGCGCGTACCTCTGAAATTCGCGAAACGTTTGTTCACTATCTGGAAGAAATGAATAAATTCATCGACCTTGTGAAGAACGCATACGTTGAAATCAGGCGTGAAAACGTAAATCTGGAGGATCGCTCCAAATCCATCATAAGCTCTATGAACCACATTGCTGGCGGTGTGGATAAGATATTCGATTTATCGTCGGCGAATCAAGAATCCCCGCCAACAGAGCTGTTAAACGCAGCCTAACAAAAGCTGTACTTCCAAAAAGCGGGACCGCATCCCAACAGAGCGCTAACATATGAGTATGAAAATTCTTAAGATCACGTTTGCGCTCTCAATCCTCCTGACTGTATCCTTTGCCAACGCCAAAGACATCTCGGTTCTTTTTATTGGTAACAGCTATGTTTATCTGCCGGGGCAAGGAACTCCTGAAGATCCCGCTTTACCTAAACTTATTGGCAAGCTCGTTGAGTCGATTGATTCAAATTTGCATCTAAAGTACGCGTTTAACACTCCGGGTGGCTATACATACGAAAAGCATCTCAATGATCCAAAATCACAAAGTCTTCTGCAAGCTTCCTATGATAACGTAATCCTTCAGCGCCGGGCTTGAGGTTTGCATTTTTAAAGTTCCATCCCCAATT
>JAGIAF010000374.1 GCA_017745015.1 Bdellovibrio sp.
ATATACGCACGGCGTGCAAAGTGATGATGATGTTCTGGCATTAAATGTGACTTCAGCTGGCGTGACAAGTGGAGTTGCAACAAATGCCGGATCAGCATATTACTTGAAAGACGCTCTTGGTTCAGTAACAGATATAATAAATGCCTCTGGTAGTATCGTTCAAACTTACGAATACTCTGCCTTTGGTAAGGTTCTGAAAATTACAAATGGGGCTGGTGCGGATATTACTATATCTCCTGTTGTTAAAACATTCTTCTCCTATACAGGTCGGGAATGGGACGCTGAAGCTGGTCTATATAATTTCCGCGCTCGATACTATGACCCAAATCTCGGTCGATTTATGCAAAAAGATCCCGAGCCGGGGAGAATTACAACTCCAATAACCGTTGTTAATAGCTACATTTACTGTGGAAATAATCCAAATATTCATACAGACCCATCGGGCAAGGGGTGGTTAAGGTTTGGGGCGGCAGTCTTAGCGGGAGTAATTACAGCCTTGATTATTGTGGCGTCTGGAGGAACAGCTACGGGAGCGGCTATTGCTGTGCTTAGCGTGGCGGGTGGGGCGGCCGTAACTGCAATTGCCATGGCCTCTCTGCAAGAGGGAGATTTTTGGAAGAACGCTGAAAATAATTTCTATCCGAACTATGGTATGGGATTGATGATGCTGATTTTGTCGGTGGTTTACGTTCATGACTTTGCTGGCGGTGTAGATCCAAAAACTACGGGAGGCAACGGATTGCAAGGTTGGATAGGAGCAAAAGGGGAGTTAATTAAAGATGCATCTAGTGGATTGACCATTGGGCATGCTGCAGTTGTGGATTCAGCCGCTAGAACAGCGCATGAGTTCGGACACACATTGCAGTATATCGGGATTAGTGTAGCATTAAGTCGTTCAGATAATCCGTTTTTATACTCATTAGGTACATACTTGTTGTGGGGAGGGTACGGAGTTGTGGATCGTAATTCATGGCCAGAGTCTACAGCGAATTATCTTGGTAATCGCACACAAGGAGGTTGGTAGATGAAGTTAATATTGGTGGCATTGTTTTTGAGCTTGAGCGGATTTACCTGCCAAAAAAATGAATTCTTTGCATTTGAGACATCACCAATCGATTGCAATGAAATTCGAATCGCTCCAGCACAAACGAAAGACTACGAATTCATCTTGGAAGAAGAGTCATCCTATTGTAAAGGGGCGAGGAAGTTCTCTTATCTTGAAGCGAAAGATACCGTTCGCGGATACTTTGTTAATGAACAGCACGGTCAATCATGTCGCTTAAAGCTGCTCATTGTAGCAGTTCCAGATTATGTTGAAGTTGATCCTCCGGTTGATCCTCAAAAACAGGCGAACAAGCTTTTAAAGGTTCTGTATTCAAAAGATCTTAAAATTGAGCAACTCAATACTGAGCCTAAAAAGCCTCAAGATTTTGAAAATATCTGTCAAAAGTAGGAGAAACACTGTCCGGCTGAGGCGTTCATCGACGGTCAATTCTCGCAAAACCCCACTTTATGTGGGGTTTTGTTTTTGCTGCATGGGGACTCATCAAATCCAGTTAGATCAAGAAACAGCGAAGCTACTTTCTACCTTGAACGAAAAAGCCAACAAGAAAACCTACGGCCGAAAAATCCGCACGCGGAACTCATCCAACTAGGGCTTTCTCTGATTGAAGCTAAACACCTCGACGAACTCAAAGAAAAGTCTTTATCAGAAAAAGACCGTCTTTCTCTTGCCCACGAAGAATACCAAAAAACCAACGGCAAAATCACCCTCGACCAATTCATCGGAAAACTCATCCGCAAGGAGGTTTAAGATGGACTCTAGGAGCGGTTTTTCATCTGAAGTTAAACATTGCTCCATGCAATGCCAGAATTGCAATTCAGGGAGGGCTGTATAATGATCACGAATGAAAACGTGATTGAGCAAAGTTCTCAGTCCAAGCTCTTTGAAAAACGCATATGGTTGGTGCGCGATGTTTCGGAATTTACTGGCTACGCAGTTGGCACGGTCTATAACTTAACATCCGAAGATTTAATACCTCATAGGAAGAAACGCGGAAAACTCTACTTTATACCTCTCGAAATCATTAACTGGTGGGAAGAAGGAGATTTAGTATGAGTGAGAAAAAGTACGTTACATTACCCAAGCAAGCGGGTATTCGCAAAAACCTGATAACAGGTAAGTATTTAGCGTCTAAGAAAATCAAAGGTAAGCAGTTCACAGCAACCTTTAATTCAGTTCGAGACGCGCAATATTGGCGAGCTACATTTAATGGCGAAGTCGAAAAGGTTAAAGAGGAAGCTCCCAAGACTACATCGACTCTCGCGCATGTGTGGCAGCGTATGAAGGACCTACACTTTCCAAGCTTAGAGTTAAGTACTCAAAGAATTTGGGATCGTCGATTTAGTTTCTGGGATGAGCTACTTGACATGCACATGGAGGACATCACTCCAGCGGTTGTGAGTAAGCTGATTGAAGAAAAAAAAGAAGTTCTTCATGTCAGAAGAGTACAAAGCGCGCGGTGAGGGATGTTCTGGGCGATGTAACATGGATAATGAGCTTAGAATTTTCACAACAATGTTTAACTGGTATCAGGAAGAAGAAGAGTTTTTAAAAGAGTCTTTCAAACTTGTGTCTCCAATTAGACGCAGGCACAAGGCCGCAGGCTACATTAAAGAGTCGCCGGTTAAGCCTGAAGTGAAAAAGATAACCCCAGAGAATGCCTTTAAGTTTTTTGCAAATATCAGTGACATCGTCTATCGCGATTTGGCAATGCTGCAGTATTATTGTGCGGCCCGGATTCAAGAAGCTGCGGGAATTCAAATTCCCAACATCCACTTTGATCAAAACCTGTTGGTAATTCGTGAAGTCATTTCTTGGTGCAATCACAGTAAGAT
>JAGIAF010000375.1 GCA_017745015.1 Bdellovibrio sp.
CCTATCGACAATACGATTCGTCGTCGCCCTGTCGTGGAAGCAGATTTCTCATATCCTGATAAGAAAAGCCATTACAACGTTATTGAGATCGTTCCTAATGAGATTATTACGAAACACATCACAGCTTACTTCGATGGTTTAGACTTTGATCAAAAAGATGTTCTGTATATGGCGAACATCGAACGCTACGGTCAAAACTTGAAGCCGGGTTTGGGCTTTGTCAAAGGGATGGGTCTTAAATCTGGAGCTCTTGCAAGTTCTGTAGCCCATGACTCACACAACATCATGGTTATCGGCACGAACATTCGCGATATGGCAGTTGCTGTAAACGAAATCATTCATACGGGTGGCGGCTTTGTCGTTGCGAACGAGGGTGTTGTTAAAGCTTCTGTTGAACTTCCTATCGCGGGACTCTTGAGCCTGCAAAGCGCTGATGAAATCAAAAATGGAATTGAAAAGCTAAAAACAGAATTCAAAAAATTGGGCGTTGCTTTAGAAGAGCCGTTTATCCAAATGGCTTTCTTGGCTTTACCGGTGATTCCCGCTTTGAAACTCACTGACAAGGGTTTGGTTGATGTAACTCAATTCAAATTCATTGAACTGGAAGCCACTGTTTAACTGTTTAATTAACAGAGCGGTGCTTCTTTAAAAGCTGATTGATTTCTTTCTTCACTGCCGGATCTAAGGACTTGTTAAAGACAACATAGGCTGGATACGGCGGAACACCGGTGATCTTAACGGCACGCAAATTCTTAAAGTTATTTTTCTTAACGATATAGTCAGTTACTGAATAAAGGTGGATAAACACTCCATCGATACGACGATTTTCAACTAGAATTGACAACCGTTCTGCAAGATCATTTCCCGATAAAAAAAGCGATTTGATTTTATGAGAGATAAAATAATCAGGAACCGTGGATCCTGCCATCTGCCCGATGGTTTTATTCTCAAAAAGACTCATAGGCAGTGCATCCAACCCCGCATTGAAGTCCTTGCGAACAATAAGTCCTGGTTGCTCCGTCACATAGGGTTCATCAGCAAAGTCGAATGTTTTCATACGGTCAGGATTCTTGACGAGAAGGAACATCACGTCGATCTGACCTTTTTCGGCATCATGAAGAGACCGCTTCAATGGCGACTGCACCCATTCCACATCCAAATTAAGTTTCTTTTTTAGCTCTGGAAGAATATGCGTTTGAAAGAACTCAACCATTTTCACCTTGGGGTGGCTTCCCCTCCTGCAAAATCACATAAGGTCCACCGCCCACAAGACCTATTTTCAGAGTCTTCGCGGATGCGCCCATACTCGTAAGAAGAACTATTAAAGAAGTTAAAATTCTGATCACGACCATAATCTTATTTAAGCACACTCCCTGGATTTGACAATTCACAAGTCGAAAAGTTTTTAACACTGGCCCTTGTGAGTCCTGAACTCATTACTTAGATTAAAACTTGGTATCAATAGGAGGACCTATGAAAGCCGTTCGCTTTGTCGGCGTAGGAAAACCTGCGCAAGTCACTGAACTCCCAACTCGAGAACCTAAAGCTGGCGAAGTGCTCGTTAAAATTGGTGGTGCAGGTGTTTGCCACTCTGATTTACATGTGCTTCATCAAGGCATCGGAATTGATAAACCCTTCACCTTGGGACACGAAAATGCTGGATGGGTCGCGAGTGTTGGCAGTGGAGTCACTTTTTGGAAAGAAGGTGATCCCGTTGCCATCTATGGTCCTTGGGGATGTGGTCACTGTCATGCGTGCATGCAGTCCATGGAGAACTACTGCGAAAACTGGGTTCCTGGAAAAAGTTTTGGTGGCGGCTTAGGCTCCGATGGAGGCATGGCGAATTATATGATCGTTCCTTCGGAGCGACTCTTAGTTCCTTTAGGAAAACTCGATCCAAAAGATGCAGCTCCTTTGAGTGACGCCGCACTCACTCCTTATCATGGAATCAAACGCGCGTTACCTTATCTTACTCCCGATGCAACAGCTGTTGTGTTGGGTGTTGGCGGTTTGGGTCACATGGCTGTGCAATTGCTGAAAGTTCTTTCGGGCTGCCGTATTGTTGCTGCTGACGTTGATAATTCGAAATTAGAAATGGCAAAAAAACTTGGTGCGGATCTCGTGGTGAATACCAAAAATATTGATGAAGCCGCGGAAATGATCAACAAATTCACAGGGCCGCGCAAAGCTTCGTTAGTTCTCGATTGCGTCGGCGTACAACCCACTGTTGATCTGGGAACAAAAATCGTTGGTCAAAATAGTGCCTTCACGATTTTAGGTTTGGGTGGGGGCGTCTTGAAGTTTGCCGGCAACACCACTCTGCCCTTTGCGTGCTCCGTATCGATGCCTTACTGGGGCTCTCGTGCTGAATTGATGGAAGTCTTGAAGCTGGCAGAGACCGGTCGCATTCACGCCGAGGTGACTCACTTTAAACTGGATGAAACACCGGACGTTTATAAAAAATTAGAAGAGGGAAAAATAAAAGGCCGCGCCGTCATTGTGCCGAACTAGAAATAAAAAAGCCGAGGACTTTCGCCTTCGGCTTTTCATTTTTCACACGCTGCATCCCCAAAAAGTGCCTGGCACCAAAAAGGAACGCGTCGAATAACTATTGCTCAACGATATCGCAAGTGAATTTTCCCACAGGGATTTTTTCGCCAAGACCCCAGTAGTAAAGTTTTGCAGAGTAATCAACGACGCTGACTTCAAGTTCGTATTCAGAAGAAGCTTCAACGGAGAATGTATAAGAAACAGTTGTTGGAGTTGAATCCACATCCAAAGCCAACGCCGGACCGTTCAAATCGCGAGTATCCAAAAGAAGATCACCTACGCGCAAAGACCATTGTTTCAAACCGTGTCTGAAGAGAACGTTTGGATTGTTTGTGATATTCAACT
>JAGIAF010000376.1 GCA_017745015.1 Bdellovibrio sp.
GTTCACTTCTTCGCACCAGATGGCAGCTACGCCATGGATCCTCAAGGTCTTTCTCGTATTCGTGAAACGCGCTCGATGGTTCAAGCCATCAACAACCTGGGCCTGCGAGTAGTGCAAGATGTGGTCTTCAATCACACTTACCAAAATGGCCTGACTCGCTTTTCGGTTTTTGATAAAATCGTTCCGCTTTATTACTACCGCTTAAATGACGAAGGCGAAACTTACAACACCTCTTGCTGTGCAGATACCGCATCGGAGCACATCATGATGGAAAAGCTTATGATTGATAGCGTGACCCACTGGGCTCGCACTTATAAAATCGATGGCTTCCGTTTTGATTTGATGTCTTTCCACTCCCGCAGCACTCTTTTGAAAATCAAACAAGCCTTGCGTTCATTGACGTTGGCTGACGATGGCGTGGATGGATCTAAAATTTACCTTTACGGTGAAGGCTGGGCCTTTGGTTCTTTCTTCGATAAGCGTCCGCTGGAATCCATGAATCAGCTCAACGCTTACGGTGCTGGTATTGGATTCTTTAATGACCGACTTCGTGATGCTGTTCGCGGCGGTACGACAAGCTCCAAAGAAAAATCAGACCAAGGCTTCGCCACTGGCTTGTATTTTGATTTCAATCAAGAGCCGGCTAACGTGAACACCCCACCCAACGTAAACGATCAACGTGGCAAACTTTTGCATTTGGCTGACGTTATCAAAGTCGGCTTGGCAGGCAACCTTCGTGACTTTAGCTTCCGTGAGCACCTTGGTTCAGTGATCTACGCGGGAAATCTTATGTTCCGCGGCTCACCCGTTGCGAACTCTGCAGAAGCCATTGAGACCATCAACTATGTTTCAGCTCACGATGGCTATACGTTGTGGGATGCCGTTCAAGCGAAAGCACCGTTCTATACTCGTGATCGCTACCCGCAAACAGCAACGGCAGCAGATCGTCAACGTATGCACCAATTGGCGATGGCCATTCCTATGTTGGGTCAAGGCATTCCGTTTATAGAGTCAGGTGTTGAGATCTTGCGCTCTAAAAATGGCGATCAAGACAGCTATGACTCTGGTGACTTCTTCAATCGCCTTGATTGGACTGCAAGCAGTAACTATTGGGGCGAAGGTCTTCCTCCAGCTTGGAAAAACCTTGATGATTGGTCTTTCTGGCAACCTCGTTTGCAAGCAGCAACGTTACAACCTTCGGCTCAGCAAATCCGTCAAACTCGCGAGTACTTTAAAGCCCTTCTTCGCCTGCGCCAAAGCAGCGTGCTGTTCAAAATGAACACTTTGGACGAAATCATGAACAACCTTGTGTTCATCGATAACGAAAACAGCGGCGACCCTGGTTTGATCGCGATGATCTTGCACAACCAGCAAGAAGCTCTTTTGATTATGTTCAATAGCTCGAAAGAGCCACGTGTTTTCTCTCACAAGGTGTTGAGCTATGCATGGGCCGTTCATCCACTGCTCAACGCCCAAGTAGATCCAGTGCTTGCACAGGTCAAACTACTTCCGGCTCAATCACAAATCCAACTCCCTGGTGTCAGCACTGTCGTGTTGAAGCTTAAAATGGGAACTACGTTCGGGGTAACTCACTAATGCGATACTATTTGGCGATTCTTCTTTTATTTGCCTCAATGACTGCTCACGCGGAGAAAATCCGTGTGCACGTTTGGCATCAAATGATCTATGGTCACCGTCAGGTTTTGGCGGAAGTCCTTAAAGAATTCGAAAAACAAAATCCTGATATCACAGTCCAAGCGACATATCGTGAAACAGAAGAACTGCGCAGCAGTTACCAATCCGCAGCTATGGGCGGAAGCGGTCCGGAACTAGTTTACGGCCCGTCAGACCAAATCGGTCCTTTTGCCACAATGGGTATCATTCGTCCTCTAGATTCAGTCTTGGGCGCTGACTTCTTCCCGCAATTTGACCCCTTGGCCGCTCCACAATTTCAAAACAAACACTACATGATCGGTGATGCAGTCGGTAATCACCTGATGCTTATCTATAATAAGAAGATCATGGCAAACCCTCCGAAAAACTCTGACGAGTTGATCGAAATGGGTAAAAAGCTAACTATCGACAAAAATGGTGACGGCAAAGTCGACCAATGGGGCTTGGTATTCAATTACACAGAGCCGTTCTTCTTTGCGCCATTCATTCCTGCATTTGGCGACGACTTTATCAAAGATGACGTTAAGCCAAATCTTGCGACGCCGGCCTTGGCGAACACGTTCCAATTTATTTTGGATCTTCGCGATAAATACAAAATCATTCCTAAAGAATGTGACTACGAAACGGCCAATGCTTTGTTCAAAGGTAACAAAGCCGCGATGCTGATCAATGGTGACTGGTCTTGGGGTGATTATAAAGAAGCGAAAGTGGATTTCGGCATCGCTCGTATTCCGATGATCTCTTCCACTGGCAAATGGCCAAGCTCTCTTGTCGGTACTAAAGGTTATTCACTGAACGTGAATATGAAGTCGCCGAAACATGAAGAAGCGGCGATCAAACTTTTAAAATACCTTACTTCCACTCCGGTTCAGCTTCTTTTCGCTGAAAAAGTGGGAATCTTGCCTTCAAATCTTGAAGCGAGAAACTCTGACGTCGTTAAAAACAATCCACTTTTGAAAGTCTCTGCCGACATCATGGAAGTAGGCCACCCTATGCCTATCGTTCCAGAAGTTCGCGCAATCTGGGACAGCTTGCGTGTTCAATACCAAAAAGTATTGGCAGGCAGTCTTGATCCCAAAACAGCGGCTGATGGCGCTCAAGTCATGGCCGAAAAGCAAATCGCCGAAATGAACGAAGTGATCGAGCCTGGTGCGGGCGCAATTGTGATCAAGACCCTTTTTGCTTTGATTGTTCTTGTGGTTCTTTGGAC
>JAGIAF010000377.1 GCA_017745015.1 Bdellovibrio sp.
AATACGGCCTTCCGTGGTTTCGGTGGTCCGCAAGGTACGATGACGATTGAAAGCATTATCGAAGACATCGCAGCTTATCTAAAAATTGATTCTCTTTTGATCCGCGAGCGCAATTGCTACCAAAAAGACACACGCAATGTGACTCACTACGGACAAAAGCTCGAGAATGCGCCGCTTGAAGAACTCTTCGCCCGCATTCGTAAAGATAGTGACTATGAGAAACGTCGCCAAGAGATCGATGCTTTCAACAAGACATCTACTACAAAGATTCGCGGTCTTTCAGTTTCCGCAACCAAGTTTGGCATCGCCTTTACGGCAAGATTCCTGAATCAAGGTAATGCCTCCGTAAATGTTCACAAGGATGGAACGGTTCAAGTTTCCACAGGTGCTACTGAAATGGGGCAAGGTGTGAATACCAAGATCCAACAAATCGTGGCTCACTGCTTTGGTATTGAAGCGAGCCAAGT
Organism: Bdellovibrio sp.; assembly: GCA_017745015.1. Taxonomy (GTDB): domain Bacteria; phylum Bdellovibrionota; class Bdellovibrionia; order Bdellovibrionales; family Bdellovibrionaceae; genus Bdellovibrio. Next base: position 468 of record JAGIAF010000377.1, read on the forward strand.
ACGTGTGATGGCGACATCTACTGAAAAGAATCACAATACTTCACCGACGGCGGCATCGAGTGGTGCTGATATCAACGGTGCCGCAGCTCTTAAAGCAGCCATGGGTATTCGTAAACGTATGGCTTGGGTCTTCCAGCAAGTTTTGGCCAACGCGCCAATGAACGACGTGGATGAGTGCCCGACATTTGACGAATCAAATCTGCGCTTTGATGAGTTTGATTTCAAAAATGGCGAGATCACACACACTCCTTCTGGCAAGAGAATGACTTGGACAGAGCTTCTCATGAAGTGCTACTTCAACCGCGTGAGTCTTGGCGAGTATGCTCACTTTAAAACAGAAGGTCTGGGTTACGACAAAGCCAAAGGCATTGGAACTCCGTTTAAGTACTTCACCAATGGTGTTGCTGCTTCTGAAGTAGAAATTGATCTCTTCACGGGCGAATATAAAGTCTTGCGCGCCGATATCCTGATGGATCTCGGTCGTCCGATCAATCCAGGAATCGACAAAGGCCAAGTGACCGGCGCTTACGTGCAAGCCATGGGTTGGGTGACTTCTGAAAAGCTTTACCACAATAAGGACGGTAAACTTTTGAGCCACTCCCCGACGACTTATAAAATTCCAAACGTGCAAGATACACCACGCATCTTTAACGTGGACTTCATTGAAAACCATGGCAACGTGGGAAACGTTCACAGATCGAAAGCTGTGGGTGAACCACCGTTCTTGCTCGGTATTAGCGTTTGGACTTCAATCAAAGATGCTCTTCGCTATAAAGCCAAAGGTAAAATTCCGCAGATCGTTTCACCGGCGACTCCTGAAGTCGTCTTGATGGAGTTAACAAACTATGACAGGGCCTAATTTTGAAACTTTCTTGTCGGCTTTTAAAAGTCTGCAAGATGCTGGTAAATCGTTTGTCGCAGTGACTTTAGTTAAGCACGTGGGTTCCGCTCCTCAAGAAGTGGGAGCCAAAGCTCTGATCAGTCTTGATGGTTTAGAGTTTGGAACTGTCGGCGGCGGCAAAGTTGAAAATGCTGCCATCAAAGAAGCACAACGCATGATTCGGGAAGATCATAAGAATCATTTTGTAGACTGGAATCTGCAAAAAGATATCGGCATGACTTGTGGTGGTGTTGTCAGCTTCTTCTTTGAACTTCATGAAGCTAAAAATCCCTTTCATATCGCGGTCTTTGGCGCAGGCCATATCTCTCAAGAGTTTGTGCGTCTGTTAACGACACTTGATTGCCACGTTACTTGCTATGATCAACGCCAAGAATGGATTGACCGTCTTCCCCGCTCTTCAAAACTTACAACAATGTGCACCGACGATCTAGCAGGCCAAGTCGCAAAAATTCCCAACAATGCTTATGTTACAATCATGACTATGGGACACGGAACAGATTTGCCTGTCTTAACTGAAGTGATGAAAACCCGCGAACGTTTTAGCTATGTCGGCAATGTCGGCAGCGATCAAAAACGCAAACGCTTGGATGCAGACCTCAAGAACGCCGGCATCGCCGATGAAGATCTTAAAAAATTCTATTGTCCCATGGGTGAACCCTTCGGCAACAATACTCCGGTGGAGATTGCCTTCAGCATCGTGGCCCAAGTTCTTAAAACCCGTGACCAGATTTTGAATTCCAATTAAGGAGTTTTTCAGTGACGTTGCAAAATAAGAAAACCCAAAGCATTCCCCGTAAAGAGCTTCCTTCTCGTTTAGCGCAAGCACGCGGTGATGAAACTTTAGATTTACTTATCACCAACGTTCAACTGCTTGATGTGATCACTGGAGAAATCTATCCCACTTGCGTTGCCATTGGTGGCGAATACATCGTGGGTGTGGGATTAGATTATCAAGACTCAAAAGCCAAACGCGTCTTCGATGCTCAAGGAGCATTTATCACTCCGGGCTTTATCGACGGACACTTGCATATTGAATCGTCGATGATGTCGCCCTTTGAGTTTGAAAATGCGACGCTTCCACTGGGCACAACGACGGCTATCTGCGATCCGCACGAGATCACGAACGTTCTTGGCTCACGCGGTTTTGAATGGTTCTTGCGTTGCGCGGAAATGACGAAACAAAATCTTTTTGTGCAAATGTCATCTTGTGTTCCGGCTTTACCGGGATTTGAAACCACGGGATCTGATTTTACTCTCAGTGAAATGACCGCTTTAAAAAATCACCCTGCAGTTTTGGGCCTGGCTGAGATGATGAACTTCCCCGGCGTTATCAATGCGAATGATGAGGTCCTTGATAAAGTCGAGGCTTTCCAAGATTTGAATTTGGACGGTCATGCTCCCCTTTTGCGTGGCAAAGCTCTGAATGCGTATTTGTTAGCGGGAATTCAAAATTGCCATGAGACCGTAACTTTGGAAGAAGGCCGCGAATCTTTGTAGTAGATGTCTTGTTGAAA
>JAGIAF010000378.1 GCA_017745015.1 Bdellovibrio sp.
GTTTTGCGGCTGCTTTAGGTGCAGGCTTTGATGCTGCTTTCACGGGCTTCGCTGCCGGAACTGGTTTCGCCGCTTTCGCAGGTTTTGCTTCAGGTTTTACTGGTTTCGCAGGCGCGGCTTTCGCTACCGGTTTTGCCGGTGCGGCCTTTGCTGCGGGCTTTGCCGCTGGTTTTGCGGCTGCTTTAGGTGCAGGCTTTGATGCTGCTTTCACGGGCTTCGCTGCGGGTTTCACCGCCTTCTTAGCCTTTGCTGCAACTGCTTCCTTTTTTGCGACCTTTTTTGCCATCTCAATTCCTCTCTAACTTTAAAGGTGAGAAATGATCGAAAAGTGTTTATAGCAGACTTATACTATCACCCAGTGACTTGACATCAAAAAAATAATGGGAAAGTGTTAGCGCGAGGCATCACTATGATTACAGCAGACGTTATTAATGACCTTCAGTCTCCGGATTTGAATTTCGTTTCCGGTTCCAAACAATCAGTCGCGATGAAAGTGCTTCCACCGGAAATCGCTGACACTGACAGCCTGGTTTTTGTTTCCAAAGCTCCACAACTTGAACAAGCTCTGAAAGCTCAAGCAAAAATCATCGTTGCGCATAAATCTCTTACGTTACCGGAAGGTTCTAGCAGCACGTTCTTTTCAACAGGACATGTGCAGTTGGCAATGGCTACGATCTTGCCGCTCTTTGATGGCAAGATGATTCGCTTCAACCAAGAGACTAAAATTCATCCTTCGGCCTTCATTCACCCGACAGCTCACCTAGGACAAGGCGTTTACGCAGGTCCATTTGCGGTCATCGGCGAGCATGCTCGCATCGATGATGGCGCAACGATCGGCGCCCACACCGTGGTAGAATGCTACGCGACAGTGGGAGCTCACACGATCTTGCATCCACAGGTCTTCATTGGGGCCTCTTGCGAGATTGGCGCACATTGCGAAATCCATCCGCACACAACCATCGGTGCCGATGGTTTCTCTTTTGCGATGACCAAAGAAGGCACGCATAAAAAGATCCCACAAATTGGCAAAGTAGTTATCGGTGACCATGTCGAGCTGGGTGCAAACTGCGCCGTAGACCGCGCAGCCCTGACTGAAACAAGAATCGGTCGCGGCACGAAGATGGATAACTTCTGCCACGTCGCTCACAACGTGATCATCGGCGAAAACAACGTCTTTGCCGCTGGTTTCAAAATCGCCGGCTCCAGCCGTATCGGCAACAACTGTATGTTCGGTGGCGATGCTGCCGTGTCTGACCACGTCAGCATCGGAGACAAAGTCGTAATCGCCGGTCGCGCTGGCGTAACCAACGACGTCACTCAACCGGGCGCTTATGGCGGATATCCGCTGGAACCCCTTCGCGATGCTCTGAAAACGCTTGCGAACATGACTCAACTTACAAGAATCAGAAAAGATATGGCTCGCGTGATTAAGCACCTGGGTCTTAACGAAGAATAGAGGTTATAAATGTCTTACGAATTTTACAAAATCATGCATCTTTTGGGTCTTATCTGCCTTTTCTTCGGCTTCGGTGGACTTTTGGTCGCAGCGTACTCTGGTGTTACTTTGAAATCTAATGCCCGCGTGATGAGCTTCGCCACTCACGGCCTTGGCTTATTGCTTCTTCTTGTGGGCGGCTTCGGCATGCTTGCAAAAATGGGCCTGATGGCACAAATGCCAGGCTGGGTTTACGGCAAACTTGCAATCTGGGTTCTGATGGGCGCCGGTATCTCCGTAGTAAAACGCAAAGGCTACATCGGCTGGCCCGTAGCCATCCTACTTCTAGGCCTAGGCACAACAGCCGCAATCCTAGCAATCACCAAACCTTTCTAAAAGGTACGCCGTACCTTTTGGGGGTGTGGCAAGTCATTAAAAAAGGCGCTCATCTCGAGCGCCTTTTTTTATTTCTAGTTTTATAGCAAATTCTTAAGTGCCGCTTTTCTTATGCAAGCAAAGTCCCTGCATCAGAATCTTGTTCGTCCAAGACAAAAACCCCAAGCTCGTTGAATACTGAGTCGTGATTCCCGAGAACCGCACACCCCGAAACCAACGACATCAAAACGGTAACAATCAAAGCTTTTTGCATTTACTTTATATTAGTGAAACGATTTGAGAGAGATAAAGAACCACTAATAAAACTGGACCTCGAAATTTTAAAACTCCTGTGACCAAAAAGCTGCTACACTTATCTGCATGGAAGACATCCCCTTAGAAACCGTCCCAGGCTTAGATCTCCTTTCAAGCTTTAGCGTTTCCGCACTCATCGCAAGTTTAATCTTCGGGATTGTCGGCCTATGGTTATTCCGCCATGGTCGCCGCGAGTCTCATATTCCTAATGTCATCATCGGTGTTGGCTTGATGGTCTATCCCTATTTCGTCGATGGCGCAAAGCTCACCTGGGGCGTCGGCTTGGCCCTCTGCGGAGCGGCCTATTACTACTGGCCTTAAAGGTAACCTTCAGTAACCACCCTTACCTTTTTAGCGGTACTGTCGAGGAGCTAAACAACGACAACTCACTCTCCTCGCATTAGCACGAGCCCACTGAGGTATGGATATTGAACTCTCCAAAGGAATACAAATTCCAGGAGTTTTCATGTCCATCGCATCAACCCTTCTTTTGGTACTTGCCCCATTACTTGGCTTCGCCCAAGAAAAGCCCTCTGACTTGGTCGTGACCAAAGAAGAACAGGCACTCTACCTGCAAAACAATCAAACGGTGATTTCCACAGCCAGCCGCTGCATCGAGCAAACCTATGATACTCACATCAAGTTCTTCAAAAAGTATGGCATCTCTAAATACTATGGGGATCGTAATCCTAACCTCGTCACGCGCTTCCAGTCGAGCTTGGCCTTGGCGAGATGCTTGT
>JAGIAF010000379.1 GCA_017745015.1 Bdellovibrio sp.
AATTTGGATGTCTTTCAAATCCGGATGACCACGCAGGCTTGAGATACCTTCAGCATATACTGGAGCTTTGTACTGCTTTAAGAAATCCAAAACCGTGCTGTAAGCTTTTTCGGGAAGAATTCCCACAAGCACCAAGGGCTTTTTTGTATTCAAGAAATCTTCAAGTTGTTTCAGCATTCCCATCGGAAGCTGACCTGGCAATTTAGTGCGCTCCGTATTCGCAGGTACTTTCACATGACCAACAGGTCCGTCAATCAATGGCTCTTCAAAGCACACATTCACGTGCACTGGTTTTTTCCATGAAAGACTTTTGAATGAAAGATGTGAATTTTCCGCATCGATATCCAGAGCCACTTCGTTGTAGTATGAAAAAATACCTACTTGCTCGATAGTTTGTGGCGCCCCTGAACCGCGATAGCGTTTCGGACGATCCGCTGTGATCATGATCAATGGAAGAGAAGAATAAGTTCCTTCAACCGCAGCCGGCAAAAGTTCTGCCACCGCAGTTCCAGAAGTTGTGAAGATCGCAACGGGACGACGAGTTCCTGCGATACGTCCCAAAGCAAAGAACGCCGCTGAGCGCTCTTCAAAGAAAGAATAAACTTTGAGATCTTTGTTTTCATCAAGTGTATGAACCAGGGGACTGTTTCGAGCACCTGCACACAGAACGAACTCACGCACACCTGTGTCGACGAGCTCTTGAATAATTTTTGCCGCTAATTCCATGTTTGTCATACTTCAAGCCCCAAAATCTTTCTCACTGACAGGCGTTTTTGAAAGAGTTCCCGCCACTCTCTTGTAAATTCGCTGGCTGCGACAATGCCGCAACCAGAACCGATCATAGATTCGTTCTTATTCCACTGCAAATTCCGAATAGCCACAAGACACAGAGCCTCCTCTGTGCCTAAAAACGCAAAAGGCGCCCCGTAACCGCGACGTCCTTCTTGCCCTGGCAGTTCATGCATCCATTTATACCCGGCCGAACGCGGGGCCACCCCTAACGCTGGCGTTGGGTGCAATTCCATCGCAAGAGTGCGGAAATCTGGCTGCGTTTGACAGTGAACTTGGAAATCCGTTTTCAAATGAAAGAGCGTTGGAAGTTCCAAGATGTAAGGACCATGACTGCCAACTTCGCCCCACTGACTTAAGCGTTGCGTGAGGTCATCCACTACCAAACCGTGCTCTTGCATTTCTTTTTCGTCCATCAAGAGTGAAGCGCGCTCGGTGCTTTCAGATTTTGGGCACGTTCCCGCTAAAGCCATCGTCTGCAAAACGCCTTTGTCATAGTCGAAAAGTGTTTCAGGAGTTGCTCCCAAAATGCCCTCACCATTTTGCCAAAAACCAAAAACGTACAACGTCTCTGGTGCTTGCGTGAGACTCAAAATCATCTGCGCTTTTTCAACGGCAGTAACAGTCTGACGAGAACGTGCGAAAATCACCGGAACAGCTTTATCAATTGCCTTGCTTTTGATTCTTCCTTGGATGACTTCAAGATCTGTTGCAAAGTCTTCTTCACGGGGTTCGCTCCACGAAGCTTTACTTAGGGGGGCGTGAGAGAGGGGATTTGCATGTAAGAAGTCCTCGCAAAACCCGCGCAGCTCTTGAGTTGTAAGGAGATGTTCCTTGGCGCCCCACCACAATGGATGGGATTCCTGCTCATAGAAATCGGGGCAAAATACTGAAATTGCTGAGCTATTGGGAGTTTTTACAGGGCTAAAAGGCCCCTCAATGAGAACCCATTGCCCCTTATGGCGCAAGAGGGCCCCAGATTCCAAAAAGTTTGTAATGCCCAGAGGCGATATGCTATGTTTTCGATCCACAGTAAGGTTCGTATTATGGAAACGCAAACTATGCAAACAAGTCCCTCAACCCAAATCGTCAATATCGGTGGTTTCGATATAGGGGGTCCAAACTTCACGGTCATTGCTGGCCCATGCTCTATCGAGAGTCATGCACAGTTCTTGGAAACTGCTTCCGGCGTGAAAGCTTCTGGCGCTCACCTTCTTCGCGGTGGCATCTGGAAAATGCGCACGTCTTCAACAGCATTCCAAGGCTTGGGCTCTGGCTCATTCGATATCGTAAAATCCGTTTGCAAAGAGTTGAACATGAGCTTGGTGTCTGAAGTGACAGACATCAAACAAATCGCTGAAGTTTACGACCTTGTTGAGTGCTTCCAGGTCGGTTCTCGCAGCATGCAGAACTATGAGCTTTTGAAAGAGTTGGGTCGCCAAAACAAACCGGTTCTTCTAAAACGTGGCCTGGCTGCTTACATCGAAGAGTGGATCAAAGCTTCTGAATACGTGACTAAAGGTGGCAACAACAACGTCATCCTTTGCGAACGCGGTATCCGTACTTTCGAAACAGCCACTCGCAACACTCTTGATTTGAACGCCGTTGCGTTTGCTAAGAAAAATACAAATCTTCCTGTTATCGTCGATCCTTCTCACGCAGTAGGCATCCGCGCGTTGGTTCCTGACTTGGCATACGCAGCTGCAGCTGTGGGTGCTGACGGCATCATCGTTGAGGTTCACCCGCGTCCATCGGAAGCTCTTTCTGATGGTATGCAGGCTCTGACTTTGAATGACTTCGAAGTGATGATGAGAAAGCTTGATAAAATTTTGACTGCGATTGATCGCCCTCTTCACAAGGTGACAGCTCATGCACACTAATCAAAAACATTCTCCAAATCCGGAAATCATTCGCAGCATGTTCTCTAAAGTCGCTGCGAATTACGACAAAGGTAACAATGTTCTTTCTATGGGCATTCACCACCTTTGGAGAAAAAAGCTTGTTAAGTATTCAGGTGCAAAAGCTGGCGATAAAGTTTTGGATTGCGCAACAGGTAC
>JAGIAF010000037.1:0-1777 GCA_017745015.1 Bdellovibrio sp.
ATTGAATGAAGATTTTTGATCTACGACGGGTGTGTTCTCGGTGAAGCTCAAAGCGATGGGAGAGAAGTAGCCTCCGCAGAACTGATTTTCACCCGGGAAGCTTGCAAGCATCGTGAGGCTTTTGCCATTCGCAGACACTTGCCAGCTGTGAGAAGCCGTGATGGGACCCGTGAAAGCCATAAACTGTTTTTTTTCCGCGCCACCTGGTACGGTTTGATAAAAGGAAATATCGCTGAGGAAATTTGCATTTTCGCTCGTCGAAGAAACCTTCGCAAAATCGGCACCTGTAGCTTGAACATCTACCGGGATAATTTTAGCACCTTTCAGTTCGATGCGAATAAGGTTGCCAGTGCGAACAGCGCTCGTATGGGAGGCTGGATTACCGTCAAGGACCGTTTGATTTGTCATGTCCGTGGGATTCATGCCCGGCAGGGAGCCGTCTTCTTTTTTTACCATCGTCACAACGGCAGGAAAGGTGATGTCCAATCTGCGTTTATTTCCACCAGCTGTTAAATAGTAAAGGGTGGTTTTGATGCTGGACTGTTCAGAAATAGGGTTGGTTACGGCACGCAAGTTCGTACCAAAGCAATTGACGTAAAGATCCAACGTCGTTTGCACATTGCTTTGATCAGAGGGGTTCTGTGAATCCAACACGACGTCATTCAGATTGGGGCCTGTAAAAGGAAGAACTGCCGTGGTGGAAGTTTTGACCTTGCTTTGTGCATGGACTGACAAAGAGACCAGGCTCAAGCCAAGAGCTGCGGAACCAGCGATCAGGTGAAGCATTCGCGTTGTCATTGTTCGACCTCCATGCTTATTAACGGAAGTGTTATTGCTTTACGTGTAAAAGAAACGGATTTCACATTGGCGATAAGCTGGGCCTTATCGACATATTCCCCATTGACCAGTTCTTGCCAGTAAAGGTCGGCAAGTCCCGGCGTTTTTGCGGTACGAAGTTGAAAGCGCACCAATTTAACGGGCTCGACTTTAACAAATGGAGCAGCACCGCCTACCGTCGGCAGTTGGCGCAAATAGCGATCCACCGAGGTGTATGTCGTCAAAGTCGTCGGGTTGACATTGAAGTAAGGAACTCTGGTTTCAGAAGTGTTAACCGGTATCAAGTCCACGCCCGCAACTTTACCCAAGAACGAAGCAAAGCGAGGCGGTTGCAAGACGTTGATGTTGCCTCCTATTACAGGACGCAGGTAAGTAGGGCAACTCAGCAGAAACATTTTGCCGTTCTCCCAACGCTTTTGGAAGACCTTCGTCATCGTACCCGCATTCGGTGCTCCCCCGATGCCTGTGAGTTTGGCGATAGAGTTTAAACCGCGATATTCAACAGTGCCGCTGACGAACTTATTAGGCGCAGGTGATGCTTGAGAATAGGCATACATAGGATCATAGACTAAAGAGTCGTAATCCGCTTCCTCTGACTGAATCAGATAGAAGTAGCGATTGGTTTGGCCCGCTTTGATTGTAAACGACCGCTTTTCAAATCCTGAGGCCACCTCTTGCAATGTCGAGAAGGGGACATCCGGATAGTAGTCAAAAAAGTTGCGATTAGAATCATCTGCCAGGTTCAGTTTATTAAAGCTCGCAGCGGATTTCTTCAAAATGTTCACCGCAGAAACATTGAGGATGGCGAGCTCACTTTGCTCTTGGGACACATTTTCAGTTTCTTTGAGTTCTTTGTTGAAGTTCGCGATAAACACGGCGTTACCCAGGGCCACCACACCGACGATCCCGAGAACAACTAAGATCTCCACAACCGTCATAC
>JAGIAF010000037.1:1787-16851 GCA_017745015.1 Bdellovibrio sp.
ACGATTGCCTAAGAAGAAGCTTTTTGAATTACTTTTTACTTCACGGTGATGAAGTACGTGTACTTTTTCGATGCTTCCTCCCTTCCTGGCAATGAGACGCGAAGGTTCACTTGATAGAGATTGCGAATAAAGATACTTGGAACAATAATATATCCAAAATAAGCCTGGCAGGGAACGGTCTTTCCGCACTGATCGCGGGCCACCAAGTTGCCATTGGAAATTCCGTAAGGAAGTTTTTCTTGCTTAAGAAGTTCGTCTTCTTTGTCCAGTGAAGTCTCAAAGGACACCTGATAAAGTGACAAATTAAAACGAATGCTTTCCACGATGGATTGAACCACGTCATTCGAAACGCGGGACAACTTCAACTGGTTGGTCAACTTCGCACTGAAAGTCAGATAAGAGAACGTCGCGTAGGCCACAAGAATACCGACTACGGCTGCGGCAAGTGTTTCAAGAATGGTAAAGCCCTTATTATTCTTGATCATTACAGCCCCTTTCCACGACTGATCTCTTTGATTAAATAGCGTGTGGTCTGTTTTTTACATTTTACCAGGGTGTCTTTGGCACTTACGATACCGCAGTCAGGATCCACCGTGGACCATTTAAACGGATCCGCGGAGCGCAAACTGATGGGGTTGCACGCATAGTGAGCGTATCGGTCGTTTGCACCGATATTCGTTTGCCACAGAGGAGCCAAAGCACCATTGTTACAATTGATTTGATTGCCTTGCTTATCCACACCTAACACTCTGGCACTGATCAATTCTTGAACCGCTTGAGGGTGATAGATTGAGCTCCAGCGAATACCCGCCTGGAAGGCGCTTGGATCAATCGTCAATTGATTTGTGATAACTGTTCCGATGATGCGTAGAGGGCGTGAGCGCGGTTGAATAATAAAGTTTTCGCAAGTATAGAATCCCGTCACAAAATTTGCACTTTCTTGTACAACGCAATCGTGAACGAGGGATTTAACGTTAAAGCGTGCGTTTGATGAGGTCGAGTTGCTGCCGTTCAAAAGCTCTTGGCCTTCGTTATATCCTGGGGAGGCGCGATTGGCATATTCTGGACTGAACATCCATGCATGACGTGACTGAGTCGCAAATGAAACCGACCAATCCGCGGCAGGGAAGGCTGAGAAATCTGCATTGGGATCTGAAGTCGCAGGAGCGGCGAAGCAACGATCATCGAAAGATGCTAAGTTCTGATCATTGACGGTTGGGACATGAGTCGCAACGTAATCACCGGACGTAGGGTAAGCGTAATTTCCGGTCTCTGAAAGACCCGAGTTATTGAACCACTTATTCGTTGTGACAGAAGATCCACCCACACCGCTAAGCACATAAGCACTGCCTTCTTTAGTGAAGGACAAGGTCATGATTTTCTTTTTGAAGTAGGGGTTTGCGGCGGTATTTGCAGCATCAGGGCGAAGATTATCACCATTCATATAGGCATAATCATAGGCTTCAAAGACCAACTTAACGGATTCTGCGCTGTGGATCATGCCGTTTTCTTTATAGGGGCCAATATCGATACTGCCAGGATTCAGGAAGTCGATTTTAAGATCGACCTGATTGAATTGAGTGCGGCCTTCCATTTCAAGAGGGCTGGAGGTGATTTGAATACCGCCACCGGCAGAAGATCCTTTAGGGTAAAGAGTCACAACACCTTCACGGTGAATATAAAAGTCAGTTGTATAAACGCCACGTGTGCCGTTGACGTTTAAGCCATTGTAAAAGGCAGTCACTTTAAATACCGGAGTTCCCTCCGTACTTCCCGGTGTCGTCACGGCTGCTGGATTGACTCCTGGAACTGTGGTGGAAGAGCTGAAGCCCGGAACCGTCTGTTGTTCAATGAAGTTATCGATTTGTCCCAGGTTCATGTTCACAGTGGCAGTGTTAGAAGCGTGTGTTTTCACGCGGGTCCATAGCTGGGCACCATTCGTCAGACTCAAGTCATAAGAGGCCATCAAACGATCGCGACACATTCTTTGAGCCGTGTATAACTCATTATTGGCGCCGCCTTTAAGGCCGTAAAGGAAATCGAGTCCGGTATCGCGAGCAGGATCAAGTTCGTATCCACCTAAGAGACCTGCGAAGAAGGGCATGTCATAGTTGTACATATCACCTTCACCACCGGCGGTTTTAGGCATCACCGGAGCATTGTCTTGCATGATGCGACCGCCCCCTAAAACGACTTTGTCGACAAAGACCACGTTGTCCATGGCCGGTCTCAAGGATTTTGAAGGCAGTTGCAGGTTGCCGTTTATGAAGACCGGACTTTCAAAGCGTAAGCCGCCCGTCGCCGATGTGCTCATCGCATTGAGGCGATTGTCGCCGGTCGTAGGGTTGCTTGCTCCCGAGTTCAAGAAGAGGTCGTTCGCAAGAATTAAACCGAAGTAGGTCAGCTCGCGAGGGTAGACGATGTTTTTAGAAACCAGGACTTGGTCTTGGGCACGATCCGACTTGTGATTCAGCTGAACTGTGACTTTGATGGGAACCTCGCGCCCGCGCACGGCTGAAATCGCCGTTTGGTCGCGTTCAATAAGAAATTGAACACTGGTATAGTCATCACGCAGTGGAGCCGTGATGGAATAAAGCGGGTGGCTGACGTTAAGTTCGGCGAGAGTCACGGATTGAGAGATAGAATTCAAACGCGTCGATGAAAGAGGCTCGGGATGAGCGGTGCCAGAGTTGCGAATAAAAGTCAGAGTGTCATTGCTTAAAAGCAAGCGCGCGGAGTTGCGCGGATTGTTCAAGTCGCAATTCATATCCTGAGTCCACGCCTGCGTGAAACACCAGTTTTGCTTAATGCCGTTAATCGTGTAAGCGTAAAGTCCATCCAGAACGATACGACGATCCATTTTGGAAGCGGACTTCGCCATGAAGCGGGCTTGGTTTTGCAGATAAGCTGTGGAAGCAAAGAACATAATAAAGACCACCACTCCGGCGATAATCGCCGAAAGGAGGACAGATCCTCGATTGGATCTCAGAAGGTGCGAGTGCACTGGTGGTTTACTTTTCAAGATTTCCCCTCTGTTCGTACCCCTACTTATCGGAAAAAATTGTTCATTTTTTTAGACCCGATACGGAAAATTCCAGGTAAAATCAGAGAGGTTTTCTAGGAATGAGACATAATTGTGAGGAATAACCCCAAAGTCTGGAGTGATTGCAGATTTGTAGGGAGCAATTTAGTCCTTTGGCTCCTAACCGGACCGGGAAGAAGGCGGTATTCTAAGGTCAACTTTATTGGAAACCCATATAAGCTAGGAGGCTTTTATGTCGGGGCATCATAAGGGAAAAGGCTTTAGTCAAACAAGCAAGCGCTACAACGGATCGTTGAAAGCTCAGCATCAAGCAGCACGCAATAAACAATTGGATCACTCGGCAGATATTCACGAAGAAGAATCTTCCTCTTCAGAATCTCGGTCGAGTAAGGGTTCAGGTTCGGACTCAAGAAGGCAGCGGTAGATCTGTCCTCCGGCCTCACCGGAGTTATCATTTCTTCTTTTCGGACTTCTTCTTTTTCTTAGAGGATTTTTTCTTCTTTGCTTTAGAGCTGCCATACTTTTTTGCGGCGTCTTTGCGGATCTGATCATTCTCGTGAATGTAAGGAAGCATTTGATTGTAACCAGTTGCTGGCGTCTCTTCAGCAGAAGTGGCAACTGGTGCCGTGGTCTCTGAAACCGTGGTTTCATTTTGTGCAAACGCGGATTCCATCAAAAGGCAAAACGCCATCAAAGTTGAGCAAACAAGGAAGATAATTTTATTCATGGGCCGAGCTTAGCTTGAAAACTGTCCATGCTCAACTATTTCCAAGCCAAGAGTTCTTCCCAGGCCTGACGATTTTCAATTTGGCTGTAATCATAGACATCGATATGAGGAATTACTTTGGATATGACAGCAAGGCTTTGCTGAAACTCTTCAAGATTTGGAGTCACACTGCTGTGTTGTCCATGCCAAGTGGAGATCTCCACGTGAATGATCGCAGCGGCGCGATCCGCGACCAGAGCAATAAACTTTTTTGCTGCTTTCAAAGTCCATTTCGGAGTGAAAACGGAGGTTCCATATTCTCCCAACCACTGTTGCCATAGGAGTTCTCCCACTATGAAATCCATTTTTTGCTTCTTTTTGAGGCTTAAAATTCCGTCTAAATCATATCCCACTTCATCGCGCATACGTTCCGAAGTAAAGAGGTTGCCATTCGCTGTTGCGGGCCATGTTTGCACCACTCCAGCCTTGATATTCACCGCGTGAGAAGTCTCGGCCATGATTCCCAAAAGTTCCGTGACTCCTTGAGCTCGTACTTTGCGCCAACTTTTATCTCCCAGTTTTCCATGAGGATAGCGTTCAAAAAAGGCTTTGTTGGCTTCGGGATTGTAGTCAGATTCCATTTTCCAATAGCAATCGATGGTGGGCTCTACAGATTCAACGGCATAAAGATTCGGGAAGCGGGTGACGAGATCTTTTACGAAACCACGAAACCATTCACGAAACTCAGGATGCCATGCGGAGAGTAAAAATACGTGAGGCATTGGTTGATAGTCTCCACCCGTGATAAGTTTCGCTCGCCAATCGGGATTGGCCTCCCACGCATCTTTGAAATCGGTGATCGCGATCACTGCGATGACTTTAATATTGTTCTTCAAGGCCAAATTATAAATCTCGCCAAATATATTCTGCTTTCCCCAGTGAGGTTCGATATCGGTGAGTGAGTAGTCGGTGGAATAAAAAGCACCGTTGCTGGGATTGTAGGCATATAAAAACAAAGTATTCACTTGCGAGAACTGCGCGCGTTCAATCACTTTTTGCGCGACCTCTTTAGCATTCATAGTGGGGTAGAGCGCATAGAAATAGGAAGGATCTACTCTCAGTCCGCGCAGGGGGGTATCGAGAGCGAAAACGAATAAGGGTGCGAAGAAGATGAAAAAGAACGCACTTAGCCGCGACATGAAGACTCCCTTTTTAAAAGAGCCATCCTAACATCGACTTGTTTAGAGGTGCAGATTTCAGTTTATGGATTTTGGCAAGTTTGAAGAGGGGATACTGTCGCTGGCCAATGTAAGTCGGTTGAAACGGCCCAAAATCAGAGCAAAGATCCCATTGTGTTTCATAGATGGGCCCTATTTACATTAGAAGGGCTTTTGCACCTGAAATCTTCTGCAATTTGAAATACTTACCCCTGGAGAGCCGGAGGGTATTGTGGTATGAAGGCGCCTATGAAAATCACCGATCTTAGCTATTCCTACCCAGAGGAGCTTATTGCGACCTCTCCGCAGCGTCCATCGAGGGTGATGTGGGTCGAGCAAGGTGTGCCTTGCGAAATTTCAATTAATGACCTTCTCGGTAAGATCAACGCCGGCGATGTGCTGGTAGTGAACAACACCCAAGTTTTAAAGCGTCGTGTCTTTGCCGGTGATATTGAAATCCTTTTCCTCAAACAATTGAACGACACCGACTGGGAAGTTTTATTTCCATCGAAGAAATATAAAATCGGCGAGAGTCTGTCTTTGCCGTTAGATGTTTCTATGACTTTGGTGCAAAAGGGCCGTCCCCAAGTGGTGCGTCTTAGCCATACAGTGAGCGAAGAATACTTCCAAAAGGTCGCGGAGTTGCCTTTACCACCGTATATTCAAAAAGCCCGTAATGAGCGTCACACCGTCGATGCTGATGAATCTTGGTATCAAACGGCCTGGGCCAAAACACCGGGTAGCTTTGCTGCTCCTACAGCAAGCTTGCATTTCTCAAAAGAGGATATTGCCGTTCTTCGCGCAAAAGGTGTTCAAGTTCTTGAAGTTACGTTGCATGTGGGGCTTGGGACTTTCTTGCCTGTGACTGCAGAAGATTTAAACGATCACGATATGCATGAAGAATATGTGGATGTGCCGGCGGCAACGTGGCAGGCCCTTCAAAACGCTCGCTCGCAAGGCCATAAAGTTTGGTCCTTGGGTACGACCACGACACGTTCACTTGAGAGTGCCGCGCAAGGAATGCTTCAAGGTTCTGCTGAAGAAGGCTTCCGTGGTTTCACGAAGCTTTTGATTCAACCCGGATACGAATTTAAAATTGTTCAAAGACTTTTGACGAACTTTCATCAGCCAGAATCTACTTTGTTGGCTTTGGTGTCGGGCTTTTCCTCTTTAGAGACAGTAAAAGCTTGCTATCAATGGGCCATTGAGCGAAAGTTCCGACTCTTTTCTTACGGAGACCTATCATGTTGGACGGAAAAACAATGAGTGCACATAATGAAATGAAACTGGGCGAGTTTACAGTTCATAAAACTGAAGGCAACGCACGTCGTGCGACGTTAATGACGGCTCATGGTCCGATCCAAACACCTGTGTTCATGGCCGTAGGTACGAAAGCGACTGTTAAAGCGATGACTCCTGAAGAACTTAAAGAGTGCGGCACTCAAGTTGTTTTGGGTAATACGTATCACTTGCACTTGCGCCCAGGCGAAAAAACAATCGCTAAAATGGGTGGCCTTCATAAGTTCATGAACTGGCACGGTCCGATCTTGACGGACTCTGGTGGATTCCAAGTTTTCTCGTTGTCACAACTTCGCAATATGTCTGAAGAAGGCGTTGAGTTCCGTTCCCACTTGGATGGCGCAAAGCACTTTATCTCTCCAGAGAAGAGCATGGAGATCCAAATGGATCTTGGCTCGGACATCATCATGGCGTTCGACGAATGTCTGCAGTATCCAGCCACAGATGAAGAGATCAACAAGTCCATGGCGTTGACCTATCGTTGGTTGTTGCGCTCAAAAGCAGCCATGACTCGCAAAGAAAGTTTGCTTTTTGGTATCGTACAAGGTGGTTTGAGTCTCGAGCACCGCTTGAAATCTATGGAGCAAATCTGCTCCGTAGACCTGCCAGGTTATGCATTGGGTGGCTTCAGTGTGGGTGAGCCCATCCACTTGATGCATGAGTTGTTGCCGCACGTTGCACCTAAAATGCCGGCCAATAAGCCGCGTTATTTGATGGGCGTTGGTACTCCGACGGATTTAATTATTGCAATAGATTCAGGCATCGACATGTTCGACTGCGTAATGCCTACGCGCGTCGCACGCAACGGTACGATCTTCACATGGCAAGGTAAAGTCAGCATCAAGCGCAGTGAGTACAAAGAAGATCCATCTCCACTGGATCCAGAATGTGACTGCTATACGTGTGTGAATTACTCTAAGGCGTACTTGCGCCATCTCTTCTTGAGTGGCGAGATTTTGGGTTCGCGTTTGAACACAATCCACAACATTCATTTCTATATGAAGTTGATGGAGAAGGCTCGCGAAGCCATCGCTGAAGGTCGTTGGGCGGCGTTCCGTGATGACTGTCTAACGCGTTTCGTAAAGAAATCCTAATCGACTTAACTATTGATTCTTCCAAAGAATAATGCTGAATTTTAGTGCCGGCTTTGCCGGGCAGAGCTGAAGCTCCGGTAGGAGTGTAGGCTGAAGCAGCATCATTGGAGGAATCATGTTATTAGGCCTACTTGTAAATACAGCTTTTGCACAATCCGCAGCACCTGCTGGTGGACAACCATCAACTTTGGAGATGTTTGTTCCATTCATCTTTATCTTCGTTATTTTCTATTTCCTCATTATTCGCCCTCAATCTAAAAGACAAAAAGAGCACCAAAAGTTCTTGTCTGAAATCAAACGCGGTGACGAGGTTATCACTTCTTCTGGTATCTTGGGTCGCATCGAAGGCATCACGGATCAATTCGTGACTGTTGAAATCGCTGACGGCGTTAAAGTTAAAATGCTTCGTACTCAAATCGCGACAACTCAGAAAGCAGCAACAGCAGTAGAGGAAAAGAAATAATGGAAGGACTTCGTTGGAGAACAATTGGCGCAGCGGCAGGTGTTATCCTGGCGCTAGTATGGGTGATGCCGAATCTCGTTCATTTCGGTGAGAACTCTTGGTGGCCATCTAAGCAAAAAATGAACTACGGTTTGGATATCCAAGGTGGTTTGCACCTTGTTATGGGTGTGGACGTAGACGGCGTTGTTAAAGAGAGCACAACTCGTTTGATGGCTTCTATGAAGGCTGACTTGGCGAAAGATAATATCGCTGTGACAGACATCACATCTGATAAGCCGGAAGCGGGTGAAGTTATCGTTACTTTCCCAGCAGGCGATAAAGCTAAAGTAACTAAGTTCATGTCTGATAAATACGGCACGACTTTGCAAGAAGTGGGATCTACGGATACGTCGATCACTTCTCGTTACTTCGATGCGTATTTGAATGAATACAAAAATCGCGTGATTCAACAAGCGATCGAGACAATCCGTAACCGTATCGATGAGTTCGGTGTGGCGGAACCTTCGATCTCTCAACAAGGTTCAAACCGTATCTTGGTTCAATTGCCAGGTATGGCTGATGCCGAAAAAGCGAAACAGTTGATCAATACAACTGCGAAATTGGACTTCATGATCGTATCTCACGAAAAAACTCCACAAGAGTTGCAAGCCTTGGTTGCTGAAGCTGAAAAAGCTGGTAACTACAAAATGGCTGACATGAAGTACTCTGATTACGTAACTCGTATCAACAACGATCTTAAAGGTAAATTGCCTGAAAAATCTGTTTTGTACTTCGAGAAATCTGCGAATGCAGCTTCTATGGAAATGGGCGCAATCCCTTACTTGCTAAGAACTGATACAGATTTGAACGGCTCGGCTTTGGACGACGCGTTTGTTGGTTACGACCAATACGGTTCTCCACAGGTTTCTTTGCACTTCAATACAGCGGGTGCAAACAAGTTTGCTGATTTGACGGGTAATAACGTTGGTAAGCAAATGGCTATCGTTTTGGATAAGATTGTTAAATCGGCTCCAAGCATCCGTGACCGTATTGCGGGTGGACAAGCGGTTATCACTTTGGGTGGTGGTCGTGATCGTAACGGTATGATGGATGAAGCGAAAATGATTTCCACAGCTCTTCGTGCGGGTGCTTTGCCAGCTGCTTTGGAGCAATTGGAAGAGCGTCGCGTAGGTCCAACATTGGGTGCTGACTCTATTAATAAAGCTAAAATGGGCGCTTACATTGGTGCCGCTTTGATCGTTCTTTTCATGCTGATCTACTACAAAGGTATGGGCATGGTTGCGAACATTTCTTTGGCGATCAATATCTTGGGTGTTTTCGCGCTTTTGACTTCTTTCGGTGCAACATTGACGTTGCCGGGTATCGCGGCCATCGCCTTAACGGTGGGCTTTGCGGTCGATGCGAACGTTCTTATTAATGAGCGTATCAAAGAGGAATTAGCTCTGGGGCACAGTTTGAAAGTGGCTATCGCTGAAGGTTACAACCGCGCGATGTCTGCGATCATCGACTCCAACGTAACAACAGCTGCAACTGCTGTGGTTCTTTTGTACTTCGGTACGGGTCCTGTTCGTGGTTTTGCGGTGAACTTGTTGATCGGTATCGTAACGACTCTGTTTGCGAACGTATTCGTATCTAAAGTGATCGTTGATCAGTTGGTTTATAAGTTCAACGTTAAGAAGTTGTCTATCTAGGATCGGGTTGAAAAATGGCTAATAAAAATACAAAAACAGCAGCGACTGAATCTTACGGTAAATACGACTTCGTAGGTAAAGTTGGTCTTTTTGGTGGTATCTCAGTTCTTCTTGTCGTGATTTCTTTGGGCTTCTTGGCCGTAAAAGGTATCAACTACGGTATCGACTTCAAGGGTGGTACTGAGTTCCAAGTGAAGTTCGATAAAGGAGTAACTATCGACCAGGTTCGCAAATCTGTAGAAGAATTGCACCTTGGGGAAGTCGGCGTTCAATCTTTCGGTGACAACGATGAGTTCATCATCCGTTTCCAAGGTAAACAAGGCGCAAACGATAAAGAAACAAACGAAATTTTGAATCAAGATATCGCTCAAATTAAAGATATCGTGTTGAAAACTTTCGCAGCTAACAATCCAGACATCCGCCGTGTCGACACTGTAGGTCCTCAAGTGGGTGCTGAGTTGAAACGCAACGGATTGCTTGCGGTATTCTACTGCTTGCTTGTGATCTTGATTTACGTTGGTGTTCGTTTCGATTTCAAATACGCTCCGGGCGCAGTATTCTGCTTGTTCCATGATGCGGTGATCACTTTGGCGATCTTCGTTTTGGTTGGAAAAGAAGTGAATGTACCCATCTTGGCGGCGATCTTGACGTTGATCGGTTACTCGCTGAATGACACCATCGTGGTATTCGACCGTATCCGTGAAACTGATTCGCACTACCATGATAAAGGCTACGCTTTCATCATCAATAAAGCGATCAACGACATGCTTCACCGTACTTTGATCACTTCAGGTACAGTATTTACATCAGCACTTTGCTTGTTCTTGTTCTCGGGCGGAACTGTTGCAGATATCGCGTTTGCGATCTGTATCGGTATCTTCTTCGGTACATACTCTTCGATCTACGTGGCAGCTCCGGTTGTCTTGTTGATGGATAAAATTACGGGCAAAAAAACGGCGGCCACTCCAGCGAAAGCTGTGTAAGCAAAGAAGGCCCGCAAGGGCCTTTTGTCGTTCTAAGAGGAATTATTTGTGAATCCATTATGGACTTTAAGAGAAGCTGGCGCAGAAGTAGAGACGCCTTCCAAGGTTGAGGGGCAGTGGCCTCATTTGATCGGGAAGCTTCTGGCTGCGCGTGGATTCACAGCTTCCGAGCAAATCGATAAATTGCTCTTTCCTAAGCTCGTTGATTTGAAAGATCCTCTTATCTTGAAGGGGATGTCTCAAGCTCTCGAGCGTTTGGGTGATGCTTACCTAAAAAAAGAAAAGATCTGCATTTATGCGGACTTCGACTTGGATGGGACTTCGGGTCTTGCTTTGTTGAAGACCGGGATGCTGGCTTTAGGTTTTTCTGAGGTTTTGCACTATCAACCAAAACGTCTTTCTGAAGGTTACGGGTTCCACGCGGCGGCTGTTGAAGAGTTGAAAGCTCAAGGTGTGAGCTTGATCATCACTGTGGACGTTGGCATTACGGCTCATGCGGCTATTGATAAAGCCAATGAGTTGGGTGTGGATGTGATTCTCACGGACCATCACTTGCCAGCAGACTCTATTCCAAAAGCTTATGTCGTCATCAATCCAAATCAGGGAACTTGTGAATCTGGTTTAGGTTATTTGTGCGGAGCTGGAGTTGCTTTCTATTTGCTGCGTGGTTTGAAACGTTACTTCCATGATCATCCGCAACTCCCTAAAAACAATTGGGATTTAAAAGAAGTTCTGGATTATTTCACCATCGGAACTTTGACCGATATGGTTCCGTTAGTGGATGACAACCGTGTTCTTGTGAAGCACGGCTTGGTGAAGCTCGCTGAGACAAAAAAAGCGGGACTTCGAGCTTTACTTGAAGAGTTGGATCTTCAAGGCAGAGCTTTAACCAGCCAAGATGTGGCGATTCGTTTTGCTCCGAAGCTCAATGCGTTGTCACGTATGGAGTCGGGCATCCTGCCCATCGATATTTTCTTACTTGAAGATCAGACCCAAGCCCGTGAGATGGTTCGTCAGGTGATGAAGAACAACTCAACCCGCGTGCAACTGCAAAGTGATGCGGAAACGGAAGCTCAAGAGCTTTTAAAAACGTGGCCACATCAAGACTTTGTCTTTGTTGCTTCAAAAAGCTTTCATCGTGGCGTGGTCGGGTTGATCGCAACGAAGCTCACTCAAGTTTATAATAAGCCGGCCTTTGTGGGTTCGGTAGGTGATGACGGCATGATCGTCGGCAGCGCTCGTTTGCCACAAGGTCAAGAGGCTTGCCTGGTCGAGGCCATGGGGTCCGCTGCGGAATTGATGAGTCGCTTTGGTGGGCACTCTGCTGCTGCGGGTTTTGAAATCGCTGAAACCAAGGTTCCCATGTTCTTGGATCGTTTGAACGGTCATTTCTCTGAGCTTCGCGAGAAGCCGAAGCCGCTGGAGATCTTCTATGATGTCGAAGCGACTTTGCCGGAGGTAAGCACCAACCTGATGAAATGGTACGACTTTGTGGGTCCATTCGGGGCGGGGTTTTCGATTCCATTGATTCATTTCTCTAATATCCAAGTTTTGTCTAAACGTGATCTTAAAGGCGGGCACTTGCGCTTGAAACTTTTTGATCCAGATAGCAACTCTTCTATTGAAGCCTTATTGTTTACGCCGACACCTCGTCAGTTGGAAACTCTGAATGCGGTTCCAGGTTTTTATAACATCTTAGGTGAACTTCAATGGAACTACTTTGCTGGACAAAAAACGATCCAGATCCTGGTTCGTGATTTGAAGGCCATGTCATGAAGAAAAACAAAAAAGTCGTTGTCTTGTTGTCGTCGGGTTTAGACTCGACGGTGAATGTATTTGAAGCTATCAAGCATCATCATGAAGTGGTGTTGGCGTTGACCTTTAACTATGGTCAGCGTGCTGCTAAAAAAGAAATCGAACATTCTGCGAAAATCGCAAAACACCTTGGCATCCCTCATAAGGTGATGGATGTGACTTGGTTCAAAGACTTCAATAAGTCTTCATTGCTTGTTGAAGACCAAGAGGTTCCAACGGGTAAAGACGTTGAAATCGACAATCTTGAAAAATCCGCTGACACGGCGAAGTCTGTATGGGTTCCAAATCGTAACGGGATCTTTATTAATATCGCGGCCGCCTATGCGGAAGCGTTAGGGGCGGATGCAGTCATTCCAGGATTCAATGCGGAAGAAGCGGCGACGTTTCCAGACAACTCGAAAGAGTTTTTGGAGCAAGCGACGAAGTCTCTGTGGTATTCCACTGCAAATCACGTCACCGTGGGCTGTTATACGGCGCACTTGAAAAAGCCCGATATCGTTCGTTTGGGGCAAGGCTTGAAAGTTCCATGGGAATTGATCTGGCCCTGTTACTTTGCTGGCGATCAGTGGTGCGGGCAGTGCGAATCCTGCCAAAGAGCGAAGCGTGCCTTCGCTTCTGCAAGTATCGATGTAAAACATCTTTTTAAGGAGTAAGCATGGAAACGCATTTTATTGAAAAGAAATTCGCCTATGACGGCAGTCAATTGCGCTCTTTGTTTGCTTACCTTGATCATGGAGTTCTAGGGCCGTCGATCATTTCTTGGATCGGCCGTTGCAATATTCCATTCTCTCACATGGTGGATGGCGAGGACTTACTAGCTAACGCTGTTATCGCTGGCGATGAGATGCTTCACTTTATTATCGAGGTCTTCGATCGCGATTTGTTCTCGGGCGTGTGTTTGCAAAGAATGTTTGCGTCTATCGCAAAAGATTATGTGAATGCTATGGCTATTGCTCATGGGACGTTGTCAGGTCATTTCTTGCACAGAGACGGCGACGATATCTATTGGGGCGAAAGCAAGCTGAGCATCAGCATCGCAACAAAATCCCCAGTTTCAACAATGATCCACTTTGCCATGAACGTAACCAACGAAGGCACGCCAGTAAAAACAGCCTGCCTTAACGACTGGAAACTAGATCCACAAAAAACGGCAGAAGACCTAATGACACTCTTCAAAAAAGAGTATCTCTCCATGACCACAGCAACCCAAAAAGTCCGCCCCGTCCCATAGAGTGCCTGCTTCATTTTCCGAAAAGGTGCCTGCTTCTTTTTCTGCGACTCGATGGGTCGCAAAAAAAGAAGCAGGCACCTTTTTGCCCTGGCACCTTAGTGGTGGGAGTGGTCGACGGGTTTATTGTCTGAGACATTGGTAAACGGTTTTAAAGGGATGTCGTAGGTAACTTCGTTGCCTACGGCTTTTTCGCGGGTGGCTTTTACTTTAAGAACGCCTTTGCCTGCGATTTTACCTTGAGGCACGCAGTGGAAGTGGTTGCCGCCCATGATGCCGCATTTATAAGTCACGTTGTTCTTTGCCTTTTCACCTTTAAAGGAAACTTCTACCGCGGAGTCTTTGACTGTGGGGTTCTGGAAGTTGAGATCTAACAAAAAGATATGGGCGCCTTGAACTGAGTCAATTTCAAGTTCAGTGTGGAAGGGGCCTGGCATTCTGACATGTCCCCCGTTGGGACCTGGTTTTTCTTCGCCGTGGGCAAGGACTGTTAAAGGAAGAAATAAAATAAGGGTGAACAACTTTTTTGTCATAAATGGCTCCTTCAATTCCTAATAGGGGGTAGGAAGCCGATTTGTGACAATTGGCTGGAAAAAAAAGGAGCACTTTTATGAATCCTGTTCAAGACAAGCAGACCACAGATCTTCAGCTTATTGGTATGTCTTGCGTGAACTGTGCTGCCAAGATTGAAAAGACGCTTAATAGCTTCCCTGATGTAAAAGCGTCGGTAAACTTTGCTACGGAAAAAGCTCATATAGAATATGGTGGCCAGGCCATTACACCGGAAGCTTTGATCAAAGCCATTCGTGATATTGGCTATCAAGCATTTGAGATGAACTCAGAAGTGGATGCGCAAAAGGCCAAGCAAGAGGCCGCCAATGAATATCGTCGTGACCTACAGCACTTTATTATATCAGCAATTTTGACAGCACCTTTCATGGTGGAGATGGTCATGATGTTCATGGGGGGCCATCATGAATTCATGCCGCGATGGTTGCAGCTCATTCTTGCAACACCTGTGCAGTTTTGGATGGGTTGGAGATTCTATAGAGGTTCTTTTTATGCTCTCAGAGCAAAGAGTGCCAATATGGATGTGCTTGTAGCTTTGGGCACTAGCATGGCCTATCTATTAAGTGTTGTAGTGACCATTATGAGTTGGTCTGATCAACACGTGTACTTCGAGGCGAGTACGGCGGTGATCACTTTGATCTTGCTCGGAAAACTAATGGAGTCTCGGGCAAAAGGTAAAACTTCTGAAGCAGTCGAGAGCTTGATTCGCTTGCAACCAAAGAAAGCCTGGGTGCAAATAAACGGCGAGTGGGTTGAGACGAGCATTGATGAAGTTAAAACCGGCGACGTTGTTTTGGTTAAAAATGGTGAAGCCATTCCTATTGATGGACTTGTTGTTCAAGGTTCGTCGTCAGTAGATGAATCTATGCTGACTGGCGAAAGTATGCCGGTCGAAAAGAAAGCGGATGATCACGTCTATGCAGCGACGTTGAATCAAGACGGCTCTTTACAAGTT
>JAGIAF010000380.1 GCA_017745015.1 Bdellovibrio sp.
GGATCCTATTCAAGCAGCGCGATCAATTGAGTCCGGATACCAGATGCTCTTATAATCATCAACCACCACGCAAGTGGCGCAGTTTCATCAGTTTAGAATTCTCCTATTTTAAAAAGACCTTCGAGCACATTCTGGACAACATATCGTCTGCTTTTATACGGTAACCGTTGAACCGATCGTTATATTTAGTAAGCGCGGTTGGCTCTGTATGGGGCGCCGAAGTCGCTTGGGCCGTCTTTGCATTGATGCGCTCTAAGGCCTGCTTAGCAAAGTGTCTTACGCTGAAATCAGAATCGTTCAGACCATTGTGAATGATTTGCAGGGCCTCTGGTGTATTATACGGCGTCAGCGCGAACATTACACGTTCTCTAAATACAGTATTTGATGATGTTGAAAGTTCTTTCAAATATTGGAAGACCTCAGGGCTTGGGATGTTATAAAGGTTTTGTATAGCATGGCCTTTTAGTTCTGTCTCTGTTGAAGAATTCACCAGGAACTTGGTCATTTCCAAAGACGCCGGGGCTTCCAGTTGCACGATGGCTTGCAAAGCAGTCATATGAGCTTCTTTAAATGCTTCTGAGTTAAGAGCCATTTTAATATATTCAATTTGCTGAGGATGTTCTTTTAACATCAGTCCTTCTAAGGCTTCCCCTTGCACCAGTTCGCTCGGATCACGTAAAGAATTTTGCAAAATCTCGTAAACGTCTGGCCCTGAGCTTAATCGAATTCCAGAGAGTGCTTTTTCGCGAATTTCAGGATCTGGGTTATTTAGGAGCGATTTAAAAAGACGGAGAGTTTCCTCTGAAAGATCATCCTTCAGATTGCCCATAGCTTGTAGTACAACTGATTTGTCAGGGTCATGGACCGCAGCAATGTTGATTTTGAAGGACGTTGGTGATGAATCACGTCTTAGCCTTGATAGCGCAATGAGCCTGTTGGTAGGAGTAGAATCTTGTGTTGCGATTTCTACAAGCTGATAAAAGTCGGCAGTTTTTCTGAATTTTCGGATCATAAGGCTATCGATGGCCTCTCTTCGCATTTCTGGATCAGTGTCGCGTAATGCTTGGATCAGTAGGGCCGTGGCTTCAGGGGAATCGATTGGCGCTGCAATGGCTAGAGCCGATTTTCGTATATTGATATCAGAGCTTTTCATTCGTTGTTGAGCATAGACAATAGTTTCGGATGTTTTATATGTCATTGCCTTTACTAGTTCCCAAGTCGCTTTGACGACCTCAGGGGAGCTATCGTGCAGACCTTTTTCAATATAGGGACGAGCATATTTAAACTCTCTGGAGTTTAATGACTTTAAAGCCGCCATGCGAACTTCTTGATTTTGGTCTGCGAAGCCAAGTTTGATAATTTTCAAAGACGCGAGGTCTTGGCGATTGCCAAGTAATTCAAGGGCGCGTCTTCGAACTGAAGGCTTCGAGTGTTTGATCATTTCTTCGTAAACTTGTAGGACATCTTGGGCTTGCGAGCCGCTGAAAGCGCTTTCCGTTTTTAAAAATGTCTCTGGGGATTTCTTTAGTGTTTGAATTGCATCACGTATCACGACTTGGCGGTGTTGACTTCCCAGTCTTTGAAAAGCAATATTTTTTGCTTGCGTGTCTTGAATATGGTTGAAGTATTTATAGGCTTCGAAAACCGTATTGCCGTCAGCGCTTCCCAGCATCTTCCAAAAATGAAGATATCGCACGACTTGCAATCTTAACGAAGGATCTTCGAAAATTTCTGGAAACTTTTCTAAAACATTGGATTTTTGTTCTGATTTTTCCCACGTGTTTTTCCATTCGCGGGGTTTGGTGACGTGTTCCTTCGTTAACGCTTCTGCATCGATAAAGTTAAACCAAGTCGGGGCGCTTGAATGTTGGATGGCTGAGATACCCAGTTTTTCAAGATCGGGGATGACCTGATACCAGGAAGTGTCTGCGGTTTTGACGAGAGCTTTAACGTCTTTGGGCATTTCAATGACGATTTGCACGTTACCATAGTTGATCGAGTCGATGTTGTTGAGGGACGCGTAAAAGCCTCCGCCAATAGCACCGCCATGTTCTTTTTTTAAGCGTGCCAAAAGGGTCGGATCAATGCGACCGGCTTTATCCCAAGAGGCGGCTTGTTCTGGTGTGCCCTCTCCCCAGTGATAAAGTTCAGTACCACGTCTGAACTTACCAATCATACCAAGCTGTTTATAATCACTGCCGATTTTGACCAAGACAACTTCGCGGCCGTCTTTATTTTTGGCAAGGAACACGTCATTCGAATTTTTAAGGACCTTATAGTCCTGAACGGCAACAACGGGGCCCGGCAGATTAATATCCATCGCCCAGGCTGTTGTTGAAAACGCAGCCATCAAAACTAGAAACAAAAGACTTGCCTTAAGTGATCTAAACACCGCCATTGGGATACCTTCCTTAATAATGAAATAAGCAAACCAGGGACCCTGTACTTTGTTGTTGTAATGGATTTGATCAAGGGCGTGACAAGATCGGCTTGACAGGTGTAAAGAATCTGACAGGGAATGTGTCTCAGATTGAGACTTTGCTATTGCTTATTGCGCAGTTCACGAAGGTAAGTGAACTGCGATAAAGAGTGCGCTAACAAGAACGGATTCACTTTGCGCTCAATAGAAAGCTTCAAAGGAACAGACGGCAAAGCCATTTCGCGACGAGAGCGAAGTTGATTCTCATACAATTCCAAATCTTCGTTGTCGCCCGTGATCGGGGAGTTATCTAAGTTCGTCAGCATTTTGCAAAAAATAAGATTTGTTTCGGTGTACTCGTGGGTGCAATAGATCAAAGTTTCAGATGGAAGATTTTTAACTCGTTGAAGGCTCTGATAC
>JAGIAF010000381.1 GCA_017745015.1 Bdellovibrio sp.
CCATCGAGCATATAAAACGGCGGGTTTTCATAACCGACATAAGTTAACGTTTGGGGCTCCTGCGCCCCAGCGGTAGTTTTCAAAAAGAAAAGTATCAGACCCGCAAACCAGTATGGCATAGTCCTCTTTACTTGATTGCAGTGAGGTTGTATTTCGCTGCAATTTTATGAATGGTTTTGTCATCAATCATTTTTGTCAGACGCTGGTTAATTTTCTCGAACTCTTCATCTGTGAACTCAAGCCGAGAAAAAATAATATGATAATTGGTTTCGTCGCTCAGGTTGGGAACTTCAATCAGAGAGGAGCCTGTACTTTTAATCCAATAACGGCCGACATCTCGATTGATATACGCCAAAGAGTACTTGTACTTTTGAACTCCGGTCAAAGGTGTCATTGTGAGGTCTTCGTTGATGATCTTCATTCGACCTTCAACGGTTTCATTGATTTTGTCTAAGCTGATGGAAGTATAAGAGGGAAAAGTCACTCCGACGGTTAAATCTTTTAGATCATCGTAGCCTTTGATTTGATTGACGGTTTTCCTGAGACCAAAAAAGCCGAAGGAGGTCTTAAATAGAGGCGGACTGTAGTAGAACTTGAGCTGTCTTTGGGCAGTGAATGCGAATGGGCCGCCAAGGTCGATTTTCCCCGTTTTGATCATATCTAAAGCTTTTCGAATCGGCTGAATTTTAAAAGTGCATTGAAAGTTTTCGGCTTTGCACAGTTCTTTGACTACGTCTACGCAGGCGCCAGAAAAAGAAGAACCCTCTTTGTAAAAGAACGGTGGGAAATCAAAGCCCACGAAGGTGATTTTCTTGCCTGGCGATGCCCAGGCTGAAGAAAAATAAAGGCAAAAAATAAAAATGGGAGACAGTAGCTTCATGCTCTATTTATAGCGGAATAGAGCGGTGTTTTAAAGATTCGGTCAAACTCGGTCGGAAAATACAGGATGTGCGAAACCGCACTGGACGAACTAGTCGTTCTGAGTTTCCTCTTTTTTATCTTCAGAAAATTCAATGACGTTCACGGTGCGCTCTTTTTTGATCTGCTGCAAACGTTCGTGAACTTGTTCGGCAAGAATCTCCAAATGTCTGAACTCGTCGCCAGTACGAAGCTTGAGTGGTTTTGCTGTGCCGCTCAGGGCATCTTGTAAATATCTTTCGAAAGCGTACAGCGGTCCTGCAATACGGTGAGAGATCACGCGTCCTACGGCAAAAAGAATTGCGCAGAAGGCGATGCAGATCACTGTGAATGTGATCACGTAAGGCACCAGGAATTTGTTCAAGAGGAACTGATTATTTCCCACCAACTCTTGAATCGTCACACGCAAGTAAGTGTAAGAGAATACCAAGCTGATCAAAGTAAGGCTTAAGCCTACGGCCATTAATATGAAACAGTACTTCAGCTGGAAAGAGATGTTCACCCAATACTTTTTGCGCGCATTGTTTTCAGGCCATAGCAATTCACCTTCGCGAATGATCGCGTAAACGATCAAAGCGTAACCGACCCATTGCAAAGCATCGGCAAGGTTGAATGCGGGACTTGAAAGTGTCGGAGTTCCAAGGACGATGAAGTCTACGACATAGCCCCAGATAATGCGATCGGTGACATTTCCGATGATACCACCGATCAAAATCGACAACCCCGTACGAAGAGTGAGCGATTTAATAGGGAGCAGATATTGAATCAAGGCATAGGTGCAAAGAAGAAATGCGCCACCTGTTGAAAGAGATACGATGCGCAATACAGATGGTAAATCTGAAAACAGGCCTAGCATTGCGCCATGATTGTGGTGCAATACGAAATGCAAAGGGCCGAAAGACATCACTTGAGTGATATCTGTAGCCCACATTTTAGTTACGCGGTCGACTAACCAAGTCGCAACGAGAGGAAGAATAACAATAAGCCATTCGCGTTTTTTCATGAGCCTCAGTCTATCAAGGGCGGGGTTTTCTTGCGAATTGAATTTTCGATCGCTACTATTGTCCAGGGAGGATTAAATGAGAATTTTTCTAGCACTTACAACTTTGATTTGGTCATTCTCATCATTCGCGGCATTGGATGCAAAGAGCGTTCAAGAAGAAGTCGAATCCATGGCCAAAAAGCACGGAGTCCAGCTGAAGGATCTCGGTATGTACGCTTCGATGGGGGAAGGCGATGGGCTTAAAGTTCTGATCGATCTGAATGGTAAAACGGCTATGACTCCCGCATCCATCACAAAACTTGCGACGGCCTCTGCGGTTTTGGAGCACTTTCCTCCAGGTCACAAATTCAAAACACAATTGTGGACGAATGGTGAAGTGAACAAAGGCGTTTTGAAAGGTGACTTATACCTTAAGGGCGGAGGTGATCCTTCTTTTGTCTCTGAAAATATGTGGTTCTTGGTTAACGCCTTCTTAAGAGCAGATATTAAAAAGATCGAAGGCAATATCGTTGTTGATGATACGTTGTTCGATAAAATGCGTTACGACGTCAGTCGCCAAAAAGAGCGTGTGGACCGCGCTTACGATGCACCAGTTGGTGCGATGTCTTTCAACTGGAACTCGATCAATATCTTTGTTCGTCCCAGCAAAGTGGGAGAAGAAGCCAAAGTTTATGCGGATCCAGAAAACGATTACATCCGTTTGGTAAGCAAAGCTAAAACGATTAGCGGTTCCGACAATAAGCTTTTAGCTGATCGCAAAGAAGATCCCAAATTCCCAGGTGATTTGCTTCATGTCGGTGGCAGTATTGGGAAGAATAATAAAGAGATCACGATCTTTAAGAACATCACTCAGCCAGACCTTTGGTCAGGTTACAACTTGAAGGCCTTCTTGGCGCAACGGGGAGTGAACGTCACGG
>JAGIAF010000382.1 GCA_017745015.1 Bdellovibrio sp.
CCACTGTAATTGCAGGACTGTTCACGGCAAGACTTGCTGATGATGTGATCGTAGGAAATGGTTTATTACTATTAAATGTTACCGTGACAATATTCGATGCAGTATTTGCATTTCCGGCTCTATCAGTAATTTGAGAGGCTATGAATTGAGTGCTCACTGTCACTGTTTGTCCGCTGGGAGTGATTTCATAAGAGTAAACTTGACCACTTCCAGTCAAATTGCTGGCGGTACCGTTGGTTACCAAAATTTGTGATAACGTGGGGGCTGCTGCAAGAGGCTCATCAAAAACTAAATTAATAACCAACGGTGAAACGTTCGTAGGATCTGTGCCTAGATAGCTAAGAGTCGCTGTCGGCGGAGTCACATCACTCACAATGGACAATGTATTTGAAGCTTCATTATCTAAAGTAGATGTAGATCCTTGAGCCACTTTTGCAGGAACGGAAACTTCAACAGGACCTTCGCCTGCGGGCTGAATAACTAAGGACCAATGCTTGTCATCGATTTGAGTAAGATTGGAAACCGTGCCATTGACGACAAGAAAATCTGCAGGTGTTAGCGTGATGTTTTCTGAACTCGTAACATCAATAGTCCACGTAGAATTAGTGAAATCAGTTTGCGTCGTGCTTAAGACAACTTGCGGAGCAATGGGATTCATCGATGCTAGCTGTGATTGAATTTTCACGGCAATCGAACACGCCGATAGCAATGTAGCTACGATGATGAGTGCGAGCACCTGTCGCAAGGCGAGACAATTTTTCCAAAACAATCCGACTGTTCCCATATCTAACTTATCGAGAACATGAGTGGATCTCTAAAGGAGTTGGGACGTTTCTGTGGTTTCACAAAGAATCCAGTGTGCAACCAGCTCTCGACGGATGTGATTATGTGGTTTCAAAATATTTGGAACCGTCCATCCAATGACGTCACCAGATTTTTGCACCTGCTGAATCTAAGATTTGCACGTAGGGTTTGCGAGCGGAAATTCTTAAGCGAGCTCCACGATTTGCCGTGCCTGAATCCCAGTAAGCACCTTGACCATTTTTATAGAGGACAAGATTGCCATCACTTTGATAGACGGCCTTGCACCCTTGGTTTCCGCAATTTTTGCCGGAAGTGCCAGAGGACCAAACCGCAAATGAGAATGGATCATACATGACCAAGTTGCCATCGGCTTGCAGAATGAAACGATATTGTCCCATTATCACGCTTTGGTCGGAAAGAATAGTCAAAGATCCCTTCGAATAGTCAAGAGATAAAGGCTGTCCCGGCTCTAAGCGAGAGATATGAAATACTGAATTCACTAATGGTGATGCCAGCGTCCAATAACTTAAGTAAATTCCTGAGCTATCTTGAAAGAGACGGGCATACTGAATCGCACAAGGAACGTTAAATCGGTTGAGCATAAATGGTGTTACTGACATTTGCTCCCACTTACCGCTGGCAACTAATCCCGTGTTCGAGCGTACAAGTCCATAGGCCCACGTTTGTCCCGCAGAACAACTTAAGCTGGTGTCTGCTGATTCGATCAATTGATAGGTGTATTGGCTCGTGATCAATGTGCTTGCTTGGCCGCCGCCAATACAACCCGTCTTTGAATTCCAAGAGACATTCCAGTTTTTGCAATCTTGCGGAGACCAGATAGCATCGTTTGGCAGGTCCGCATCTTTGGTCACCCAGTTTTTAAAGTCGCGTGTTTTAGCAACGCCTCGATATCCGTGCACAACACCGGGGCTCGCAATCTTAGCGCCATGAAAAGTCACATAGAAAAAGCCATTTTTCTTGTATAGAATTTCCGGAGTTCCTTCTTCAGCAGTACCATTCGGGCATGCGGTTTGTGCTCCGCAAATTTGTTTCCAGAGACTTCCACTTGAAATCACCGGATTTGCAGAATCGCGCGCAAAGCGAGCTAGGGGATTGTCTCCATTTAACGAAAAGTGTGAGGTGTTCCATTGACCTGAAGTCGTTAATACTTGTGCCAGATAGTGCCAGGTAGATTGCTCGGAGTCATAGAAAGCATAGCCATCGGCGAGAGCACATTCTCCGTAACTGACTTGCGGCTCAGCAACAACGACGGGCTTCGACCAAGTTTTTCCAGAGTCGGAACTTGTACGCACCATGATGCGCGCAAAGTCAGCTGCGCACTGAGAGGGCTTGGCTGCGAAGTCATACTCGCGATTGAACAAATACCAAGTCCCATTCATTGGGACGATCTGTGTTCCTTGATTCATACCATTAACGAAGGTGCTGCCCGATTTCGTCGTGGTGGAAATTTGCATCGCCACAAGTTGTTTGAAGCTCGCAGTCCCATCCCACAGTGATTGCATGAGTCTGTCAGAAGAGGATGACCATACCACTTGCCCTTCACTCACAACGGAAACATAAGGTGCTGTTGCAGAAATCGCAACGCGGGCACCAGAGAGTCCATTGGTACGGCTCGCCCAATAAGGTTTGCCGTTATAAAGCACGATATTACCGTCTTGTTGAAAGACGGCAGAGCAAGAAGCACAGCTGAGCTTCTCAGTAGTGCCTTTAAAATCGGGAGTGTTGTACTGCGGAAAATATGAAGAGGCCCACAGGGCTTTGCCTGATTGATACAAAACTAAGTTTCCATCGGCTTGCAGGCACAGTGATAAGTTATCACCGGTTTGCGCGCACTGACTAGCCGCTATCGAAAATCCTTGAGCTAGAGGGAACCAAACATTCTGTGCATTGACGACTGCAAGATAGGGAGCCGTGTTGGTGATTTGTAAACTGGCTCCAGAATTTCTTGCAGTCTCACTTGCCCAGTAAGCGGCCCCCACGTTATCACAAATTTTGGTAACCAAC
>JAGIAF010000383.1 GCA_017745015.1 Bdellovibrio sp.
GTTTTGAACACTGGTTGGATTTGCGTGGTTGCTCAGGCAATGCTCTGACATCTGAAGAAATGCATTTTTCTGTGCGCGAAAGAATTCAAGCTGATGGCTCGGTAACCACACCGATTGCTATGGAAGAATTGGAAGCCATCGCTGCAAAATTGCAAATGATGGAAACCAAAAAAGTCTGCCTTCATTTCTTGCACGCTAACATCAATCCAGCCCATGAAAATGCAGCGAAGACCTATTTTATAGAAAAAGGTTTTGAAATTTTCACTCCGGAAAAATCTGACAATCAAGACGAGATCACGCGCTGGAGAAGAAACGCTTTGAACGCGACGATCTCGGGTTTGTTTTCCGAAATCAAAAAGGACATTCTTGAGGGCCTTCAAGAAGCGCTCGATGCTAAAGAAATCTTCTTCCTTAATTCAGAGGGACACACGTTCCAAGATGAAGCCCAACAACGCGTAAGCAGTCTTTTTGCCTCTTACAGCGCTTTGGGTCTGCAATACCAAGATGCGGGCTGCGATGTTTTGCATTTAGGTTTGGAAGACTTCGTTCTGATCTCTCCAAAATCTTGGACCGACACATGGCAAAGTCCTTGGGGAATCGTTGAGAACCGTCAGCTTAAAATGACATTCTTAAACGTTCAGCCAACATTGGGCTTAGCCTTGAATGACTTTAAACACTTCGACTTCAACAATAATTGCGAAGGTTGGGAACCAGGTCCGATGTCATTGGGTCGTGGCCAAAAGCCAACTTTGATCGATTTGTGGGCCGAGAATCCAAAGCTTGAAAAAGTGGAAGGTCTGCAAGACCGTCAAATCGCAGCGGGCGTGCAAAAATTCAAAAATGCACTTCTAGTGATGTTGAAAGCCTCGAGCAATCGTGACAAAGAAACTCCAGCCCTGATAAAAGACATGCAAAGTCTCGCTTTGCAAAAGGTTGTGATGGAGTCTTTGCTGATGCGTGCACAAAAGAAAGTGAAAGTCACTGGAGCTCTTGCTGAAGTCTTTGCAAATGGCTTTAAGAAAGACGCTGGCGCTAATATTGATACGGAAGACTTCGCTGAAGCTCGTGCCGTGGTTGCCGTTGGCAAGAAAGCTTTGAAGGTCTAGAGTATGTCGTATCACGTTGAATTATTCCATTCTCTATTAAAAGAATTCCTTCCCGGCGAATCGGCTCTTCTGACCACAGAAGGTGATGTTCTTTCAGTTCGCGGAAAGAATCCGGTTTCTTACAATACCTTGATCACTGCGGCGAACACCGTTGCAAAATATTTGAAACTGCAAGAAGGCGATATTGCCCTTCTGAATGATCCTTACAGTGGCGGCACAACTCTTGATGAAATCACTTTCATCATGGCGATTTCTGAAGACCTCTTGTGGGTCACTCGCCGTCCCATGCAAAAATCATTAAAGGCTGCAAAAAATATTGAAGAAGAGGGCTTGCGCATTCCACCAACTCCCCTTCGTCAAAAAGGTCAGTTAAATGAAATGATCTTGGGAGCGATGCAAGCTCATCCCGCTTGCCCTCCACAATTTGTCGAGTGGTTGAAAGTTCAATGCACGGACATGATCGCCAAAGCTCACAACTTGATTGAGACCATCGAATCCACAGGATTCAATATCACGGGCGAGTTGATCGAAGAGTATCTGGAGCTTTCTAAAAAGATGGCGCACCAAAAAATCTCTGAACGCGCTTCCGGGGAAACTCGTGTTGATGTCGTTTTAGACAGCGGCGAACTTCTGCGCTTGAATCTGGAAATTCACGAAGGTCGCGTGTCCATGGACTTCGGCGGCACTTCGGCGGCGAAGACTTTGCACCTGACGGAGTCTGCAGCCTATGGAACTTGTTTCTATGCAATCAGCCGATTTTACGGTTTTGATGCTTACGCCAACACGGGTTCGTTCTCGATCTTGCAAGTCACAAAACCAGCGGGTTGCTGGTTGATGGCGAAATATCCGGCGTCCACATTAAAAGGTATGACTTGCGGTGTGGCGGCCTTGCAAACAGCTATCGATCTGGCGTTGTCACATATTCACAATAAAAATGAAAAGGCTTTGACGGCCCATGCACCATTGGCAGTACAACTTTCTCACAATGGACATGAAGCCTATATGCGTCTTCATGGGGGCCAAGGTGCAACGATGGAACACAACGGAAAATCAGCTCGCATCGAGCACCTTTCTATCGAACAATTGGAAAGACAACTTCCTGTGCGCGTTCACCGTATTGACCACCGCACTTCAACCGGCGGCAAAGGCAAATATACAGGTGGCCGAGGCATGATTTTAAAAGTAGAAGCTCTTGCAGACATCGATGCAGTTTGGCTGACAGACTTGACTTTGCACCGTCCTCGCCTTCCTAAGAATTGTTCACATGGGGATCCATGTGAAGTGTCCTTGGATAAAGGCAGCGAATCAAAGTCTCTTCCAGTTTTGGGACAGCAAAAAATCCTGAGGGGCGAGGTGTTAACCCTGTGCTCTGGTTCAGGGGGCGGTTACGGACGTGCGGAATAGCCACATCCTATGTTAGACTGTCCCTATGGGCACAAGTAAAGTTTCAATATTATTTCTAGCGGTGGTATTAATTCTGAGTGGAGCCGTTTTTGCGAAAACAGCTCCGGCATCTAAGAAGGGAGCTGTTGTGAAGACTGAAGTTGCATACTTAGCTGGTGGATGTTTTTGGGGCATGGAAGATCTTCTTCGTAAGCTTCCTGGCGTGACTAAGACCGAAGTGGGCTACATGGGTGGTAAAATTCCGAATGCCACTTATAACTTGGTGAAAACTGGAACGACTGAACACGCTGAAACTGTGAAAGTCGAATTCAATCC
>JAGIAF010000384.1:0-214 GCA_017745015.1 Bdellovibrio sp.
TTCCTAAACTGGACAGAATAACGCCTGTGGAAAAGAATATTGTAACACTCAGACTTGTCCAACCCGACGGAGCCTGGCCACTTAGAAAATATCTCGAAAAAAAGTAAATCCCTAAGCAGAAAGAACTAAATGCAGAAGCTATCCCAACGACTACACTCCAAATAAGCGGACGACCTGAAGATGAAATGGCGATATCAACAGCCAACATCAAGGC
>JAGIAF010000384.1:224-2813 GCA_017745015.1 Bdellovibrio sp.
GAATAAGAGGACTTTCCATCAGTTCTAAGATTTTGCTCCACATCAACAGTGGTATGTCTAAATCCAACCCATGAAACTAGATATGGAAAGAAACGAACACGATCTCCCATTGCATGAATGCTGCTTAGCACTTGTTTTGAATAAATACCGAAATTTCCAACTTGATGATCCATATGGACATCGAGCACCATTTTTAAAAACTTGTAGAACATCCAAGAGAGGCATTTTTTAAAGAAAGATTCATTACGATAAACACGTCTTGCAACAACCACTTCGTATCCAGATTGAGCCTTTTCAAACAAACGAACAATATATGACGGACAGTCTTGGAGATCGCAATCCATCACAACAGCCCATTCCCCCGTTACATGCTCAATCCCGCATGATATGGCAGCATGCTGCCCAAAGTTCCGCGAAAGATTGATGCCCTTTACGTTGGAATCTTTGTTAGCAACTTCAATAATCTTTTCCCACGATCCTTTGGGACAATTGTCGTTAACTAAAATAATTTCGTATTGCTCCGTCAGTGTGCTTAAGACTGTTTTAAGTTGATCATGCAACTCCACAATGGCATTCGGCGCCCCATAGCAAGGAATTATAACAGAAATCTTCATTCTGAATCCGGTTCTAGTCTAGGGCGAACTGAAGATCTTACCTTGTAAGACTCAACAACTAACTTTGGTCGCAAGTAAGCAATATTCTTTAGAATAAATGCGAACGTTGGTAAATCAAAGAATCGACCTTTAACAGTCATCGCGATAAAGCTGACAACGGCATTTGCATACAGCTGTCGTCTAAGATTCTTTAAAGAATCGAAGTAGGTACGAATATCTAGGAAGTAAAGAAGATAGGCCTTTTTTCTGCCCTTGGATGTGGAAAGATAAGAAGACCCATTAGGGTTAAAACGATATCCACCCAACACTTGATTGACGTAGACGCCTTTTCCGCCTTCACGCAATGAGTCCATCGCCCAAAACCATTCCATAAACTCTCGATTTAGAGATCGAGTCTTTCTGGAACTTCGACGATAGGTATATGAACTGTGAACGGCAATGGTCCCCCACAACGCTAAATCCTTAGCTGTGAACTCAACACGTTTGTTAGGGGGATTTGGAGGACAAGCTCCTGTTGGCATACGAACATCATCTTCATCGGTAAAATAATAGGCTCTATGAAAAGAGAGATTCACCGTGGGGTCATCGAAAAGACTCATTTGTGTTTGAATTTTTCCGGGGCACATGAGGTCGTCGCCATCAATATGAAAGACGACATCGCCATTTGCGCGATTATGACCATCAATATAGTTTTTCGCAGCACCAACATTTTCCGAACGCAAAACAAGTTCAATTTTGTCGGGATATTTCGACTTATAGTCCTGCAAAATCGCTGGAGTTCCATCGGGCGATTTATCATCGCAAACCACTAATTTAAAAGGGTAAGATGTTTCCTGGGATAGAATACTATCCATGCAGGCTGCGATATATTTCTCTTGCTTATAACAAGAAACCACAACTGTAGCGCTATTCATAGTTGTTCCTTTTTAATTGAGCAATTCTGGAAAGATGCTACCAATCTCATTACTGGACTCGCAACTCATCTCTCCAACAATGGAGTGTGTAAAAGGAATGAGACATCTCAAAGCCTTGCCTAATGAGTGCTTTTTGAGCAGCAATATTCTGAATCTGCGTTGAGTAGTGCACTTCTTCCAAACCAGCATCAATTGCCCATCGAATAGAAGATTTTAATAAATTCTGCAAAAGACCACGCCCCTGATTTGCGGGATGAACCGCTGCTAGCAAAACATCTGCGAAATTCGCGTGCTTCTTTAAAACGATAAACGAAGTCGGGACTGAATCTTCAACGATGGCCAAAACATCTGAAGCGACATTTTTATCGACACAACAGCGCGCAGTCCAATCCGGATAAACTTCAGCAACTCTTTCTTGGTTCAGCCTCATATCCATCGAATAGTGGCTCGGATAATCCTGAAAAGATGCCTTTGCTAAATTAACCACATTAGCGATTAACTTTTCATCACCAAGACACGAGACAGCAAGCTGCGGAACAACTTCTTCCTGCTTTCTGACGTTCTTCTTATAGTAAACCAAGGTATCCGTCAGAAAAAAACCCTGCTTTAAAAGGTATTGCAGCAAATGAACATTACCAGTAGACACTCTACAGCTACCGAA
Organism: Bdellovibrio sp.; assembly: GCA_017745015.1. Taxonomy (GTDB): domain Bacteria; phylum Bdellovibrionota; class Bdellovibrionia; order Bdellovibrionales; family Bdellovibrionaceae; genus Bdellovibrio. The sequence goes on from JAGIAF010000384.1 coordinate 2,414, forward strand.
GTCGTAGCCCTGACGAAGAAACTCTAAGACATCTAGCTTTGCCGTCTCACTGCTATCTGTATGAAACTTTGCTGCCTTGATGGAGAATCTAGCTGACTCTAAGGGAGATGCGGCTATCACTTAACACCTTTTGCGTTCGAGGATTTATAAAAATCAGACAAAGACTTATATACGATTTTTGAATCGAAGTGCTCTTTCACTCGCGCAAAGGCATTCCCACCATAGTAGGAAATCACATTGGGCGTCTCAAGAAATAAGTTCATCGTTTTTTCAAGATCGGAACTCGACTGAGGGGCGACTAAGACTCCTGTCACTCCATCAACAACGGAATCAATCAAACCATTGATCTTCGTGCCGATCGTTGCAATATGAAGAGCACCGGCCTCTAGCACGACTGTTC
>JAGIAF010000385.1 GCA_017745015.1 Bdellovibrio sp.
GTGATTAAAAGTCGTCTCGTCATATTCTAATATTATGACATCCTCGGGCACCCTTTGGACAGGTGTACTTTGGCAAAGGTCCGCTTGACTCGCCTCTGGTTTCTCGATTTAGTTGTGGGGTGAATTTTTTCAAAGAGAACCTTCAGGTTTTTAAAAAAGTAGCCTTCCCCCTCTTCCTCTTGGTGGTGCTATCCAGCAACATCGACCAATATCTCAACATGCGAGTTGAGGAAGCACTTAAAGACCCCCTCGGAGCCACTCAGCAAGTTTACTGGTTCGGTTTTCTTTCTATCATCAGCAGCGTGATCTTTCCGGTTCTTCTGATCGCAACGGCGCTCTATGCGATGCACACATCACGCATGGTAAAAAACTTTTCAGATTTTCTTGGAAAGTATATCAATCAAATTTTTATCGAGACTTTACGTTCTTGGGGTAAAACCCTTCTTTGGTCTCTGCTTTTTATTCTTCCCGGTTTTTGGAAGTACCTAGAGTATAGCATGGTGCCCTTCATCGTTACATCCTCTGAGAAATACGATGCTGGCAAGATCGATGCGCTCAAGGCCTCTTCTTTTGTTTTCCGTAAGCACTGGTTTAGAATCATCGGCATTCTGTTTATTTTTCATCTGTTCATCCCATTAATCATGGCGAGCATTTTTGATTCGTACAGATTGTTATGGAAAACTCCCATTGCAAGTTTGATGTTGAACTTGCTGGATACCTATTTGCTTCTTATTTCTACTCAGCTTTTATTTAATGTGTTTCAAGACGAGGTAAAACGACATGACGCTCATGTTTAACTGGAAAGATATCAAGAATCGCGGCAAAGGATTAACATTCGATGACGTCCTCATCATTCCGGCACGCTCCGACGTGCGCTCTCGTCGCGATCCTCAATTAACTACAAAAGTGACTAAGAACTTCTCCATGGAAACGCCGATCATCAGCGCGAATATGGATATGGTCACTGAATACGATATGGCCTTTGCTATGCACCAACTTGGCGGCATGGGTATTCTTCATCGCTTTATCTCTATTGAAGAACAAGCCTCTCAAGCTCGGCGTCTAAAAGAAGCGGGAGTGAAACTTATCTCTGCAAGTGTTGGCGTTGGCGAAGAATTCAAAACTCGCTCCAAAGCTTTGGTTGATGCTGGTGTTAACATCATCACTATCGATATCGCTCACGGACACTCCGTGCAAATGATGGAAACGATGAAGTGGTTGAAAGACCAATATCCACAAGTTGATTTGATCGCCGGAAATATGGCAACTCCAGACGCGGCTAAAGATTTGATCGAAGCAGGCGCTGATGCCATTAAAGTTGGTATCGGACCAGGATCTATGTGCACGACTCGCATCATTACCGGATGTGGTGTTCCTCAATTAACAGCTGTAGCTCTTTGTTCTGAAATCGCTTCTTCGTATGGCGTTCCTGTCATTGCAGACGGTGGTATTCGTACTTCTGGTGATATGGTAAAAGCCTTTGCCGCGGGCGCAAGCACTGTGATGCTTGGAAGTATGCTCTCTGGAACGATTGAAACTCCGGGGGAAATTAAAAACGGTAAAAAACAATATCGTGGCATGGCATCTCGCTCAGCTCAAGACTCTTGGCGCGGTGGCGTTCCTGAAGGCATGGCTCCAGAAGGCGAATCCACTCAAGTTAATGTCAAAGGTCACGTCAAAGATGTTATTCACGAAGTCACTGGCGGTATTCGCAGCGGCATGAGCTATGTAAATGCGACAAGCATTGCAGAGATAAAAGAGAAAGCCCTCTTTATGGAAATGTCATCTAGTGGTATTGCTGAATCTCGCGCACACGGAGTTAAAAACTAACACCTAAGAAGAGCAGCAACATGACTAAGCAAGATTCTCGTCCCATTGGCGTCTTTGATTCAGGTATCGGTGGGCTCACCGTTCTTAAGGAACTGGCACTCCAGTTCCCAAAGGAAAGTTTTCTTTATCTGGGTGATACAGCACGCCTTCCCTATGGTTCGAAATCCGCGCACACCATTCGTAAATATTCAGAGCAGAATATTCACTTTCTAAAGCGCTTGAATGTTAAGGCCATAGTCATTGCGTGCAACACCGCCTCGACACAAGTTCCTGAGGCGGACTTTGAAGGACTTCCCCTTTACAATGTGATCAGCCCCGGTTCCGAGCGCGCTCTGAGCGTTTCTTCTGGAAAAAGAATCGGAGTTCTAGGCACTCGCGCGACGATCAATTCAAAAGCTTATACAAATAAACTTTTGGAACTTGATAAAGATGCACAAGTCTTTGATCAAGCCTGCCCCCTTTTTGTACCACTTGCTGAGGAAGGCTGGGATTCCGATCCAGTAACCAATATCATTGTTTTCCGCTACCTCAGTCAGCTTTTACAACACTCAATCGACACATTGATTTTGGGTTGCACTCACTACCCAATTCTTAAGAATTCAATTGCTCGAGTAACGGGATCTACAATTGAGCTTGTAGACTCAGGTGAAGCAATTGCGCACTGGCTTGAAAGAGATTTTATCCAAGGTCGTCTGGGAAGATCCGATTCTAAAGAGCACCGTCATGTCCAAATCATGACGACGGATTCTTCGGCTCATTTTACAGAAATGGCTTTACGAATTTTAAAACCACTTAAAGCCGACGAGTTTAAGGTCGTCGACCTTTAGATACAGATTTCTAGTGGCAATTCTTGCAGATTATAAGTGCTTGCCATGGAATAACCATAAGCACCTGAATCCAGAATTGCTAAGAAGTCACCCTCTGCTACTACCGGAAGCTTATAATCCTTAACAAAGAAATCTGAAGACTCACAAATTGGCCC
>JAGIAF010000386.1 GCA_017745015.1 Bdellovibrio sp.
GGCATTTGCACTTCAATTTCTTTCTTCTTAGTTTCAAGAGAGTTCGCAAGAGCGGCAGCCACAGCACCTGTTCCACAGGCCAAGGTATAATCCTCTACACCGCGCTCAAAAGTAACTGCTTTAATTTTGCCCGGAACTTCTTCAGCATAGAATGTGACATTTGCGCCAGCGGGCTGTAAATCATGATGCGATCTTACCTCGCGAGCCATGTCTTTTAACTTCACTGAGTCAGAAAAATTGTGAATCTTTTGTACCAAGTGCGGAACACCTGTGTTCACCAGCATGAAAGTTTCTTTAGAGCTCGATTTTGTTTCTAACTCAATATGTCCTTGAATAACTTTTGCTTCTGGCATCTTCACACGAATTTTGCCATCACCAAGTACTTGAGCTGTCACGAGGCCCGCACCCGTTTTAAACCGAATATTTGCAGATTCAAGGTTACCCAAAGTCTCCCAACAGAAGCGAGCAGCACAGCGAGCCGCGTTTCCGCACATCTCTGCCGTTGAGCCATCAGAATTGTAAAAGTCCCAATCGAAATCGAAACCTTCTGAGCCATTGGAAATAATCAAAAGACCATCTGTCGCTACGCCCAATACTTTGTCACAAATAAGCTGTGCAATTTCAGGTCGCGATTTTCCCAGATGTTTTTCCACATCTCCCCAGGCAGAAGATGAACGTCCGTCGATCAACGCAAATGTGTTGCCGGCGCCAGACATCTTCGTAATTTTCACCGGGAGAAAGTGGTTCACAAATCGCCTCCGTTATCGTCGGCATTCCCGCGCTCTTGATCCTGATATGTTTTGGCTTTTGGTTTTGTTTTTTTATTACGATTAGCTTCCGAATAGGTAGGTTCACCACGACCAATCGGCGCTGGATTAAGAGGGGGAAGAGGTGCGCCCTTCACTCCACAAGCAGAAAGATACAAGGCTGATAAAGCCAAAAGAAGAAGTTTATTCAACGGTTCCATTCATCCCCTTGATCTCGCCCTCGACTTCAACAACGCGACGGCAGAGCATGGGGTCTATCATATACTGTCTATACTGACTCGCTGAAATGTTTTTGCAGGTCATCACATATTTCTGAGCATCGTCCAGATTCGTAGCATTGCCCTTTTTCAATCCTTCTAACGGTTGTGCCGCCCTCCAAGCCCAATACGAGGCTTCCGGATACTTCGCATCAAGTTTCTTCAAGCTGGCAGCCCATTCTTGGGCTTTAGAAAGGTTTTTAACCTTCAACTGGTGTTCAACTTCCAACGCAATCCAAAATTTTTGGTAAGGGGACTTACGAGCCTCCGCCGGATCAAAGGTCTTTCCATATTCCAACCACTGTCCCTGACAGACAAGGGCCTGAGAATTGCTCAATTTCAACTCTTCATCAAATGGGACAAGCTTTAATGACTTCGTAATCATCTCTTGAGCGTTAGAGCAATCTCCTTTGGCGATCATCAAACGCGACAGTTCCGCCACAATGGCCAAGTTGTCTGGCTCAATTCGCTGCGCCTCGCTCAGTTTATTAATGGCTTGATTGAGATCGTTTTTACGCAAAGAAACAGACGTTTCATATAGCTGTTGTGCCTTATCACTAAAGAAAACATGGGCCACGTCCAGGGCTGCCTTCTTAAGCTCGCTTTGAGCTTGGGGACGGGTCTCTCTTTGAATCGCGGACGTCAAAATATTCAAAGCTTGTTGACGATCACGCTGCAAGCTTAGGTTGTAAGCCTTTTCGATGATATCTTTATACGTTTCAGCTTTTGATTGAGAGTAGGCGGGACTTGCGAAAAGAAAGGCCGCTCCAAAAGCGGCCTTTAGTAGTTTTAAAGTCATGTTCTATTTCTTTGAGAAGGAAGTCAGCTCAACTGTGACGTTGCCGAATTGGCTTGGTGCTACTTGTTTCAACAAACCAGAAAGTGGAATAAGTTGTGGATTAATCCACGCATTGATTTCCGCATTTTGATCTTTATCTTTCAAGCGAGCGTGAACACAATCAAAAGTTCCTGCTGGCACAGTGATGTGGTCTTCTTTCACGTCGATAACTTCGATGTTTTGTTTTGGTACCTGTTGTTCTTTACCGTTCACTAACATTTTTTTGATTTCGCCAGTATTTGGATCAATCAGTGTTTCTACCAATTGTTTTCCAGCGAAACCTAAATCCATATCTTGAGTCATCCAGATGCCATCAGCACCTGTCGACTTCACCGACATGACCATTTTACCTTTGATGAAACCCATATCGATATTGTAGTTAGCGGAATCGCCAACTTTCCAATCCAGCCCCAGGGCATGAGCTTGTTCCGCAATCGCAGGAAGTTGGACTTGAACGAGCACATCTGTCACGGAAGGTGCCGCAAAAACATTAACAGAGAACGAAAGCGCTAGGGCCGCAATAAGAGCCTTGAACATATAGATCCTCCTTGAATGGTTTGTAGTCATAATGAGAGCACGACCATTCAAGAAGGAGCAAGCACCGTTTATGTTTCTCTGTAGCTCGAAATGAGTACTTGACGCGGCTTGCTGCCGTTCGCAGGACCGACAACGCCTTCTTTTTCAAAGAGTTCAATCATTCGGGCAGCTCGTGGATAACCCAAGCGAAACTTTCTTTGTATTAATGACGCTGAGATCTCTTTTTGTGCTGATGCCCAAGAAAGAATTTCGTCGTAGCGCTCATCATATTCTTCTTCACCAAATCCACCATCGCCAGAATCTCCAGCTTCAGCGCCATCACCACCTGCAAAGCCATCAAGAGCTTTCATTGCGAGTGGATCGTATTCAGGTTCACCTTGATCAGCCCAATGT
>JAGIAF010000387.1 GCA_017745015.1 Bdellovibrio sp.
CCTTGGATGGATGCAGTCAAAGACGGTTACATCAATTATCGAGTCCGTCAGTTGAATACCGGCACCGTCGCCTACTTCAACTTCATCCTCGCAAAAGAAATGGGACTCATCGCTCCTGATCATCCCGAGCACATGACCGAGGAGCTCCAAGCAAAACTCATCGAGACTTTCTCAATTCAAATTATCAATGAGTACGATGAACTAAATAACCGCCGCATCGATCCTACAACAATCCGCCCTCACAAATATATGGCCACTCGCTATTTGCAGCTCCAACATGCAAACAAGCAGGGCAAAACTTCAGGGGACGGTCGCGGTATTTGGAATGGAACTGTTTATCATCGCGGCACGACTTGGGATGTTTCCAGTCGTGGTACGGGAGTAACAAGACTCTCTCCGGGCGCAGTGCAGGCAGGTCGCGCTTTAAAAACAGGCGGCACAGAATTTGGTTACGGCTGCGGTCTTGCCGAAATCGACGAGCTCTTAGGTGCTTCTATCCTTGCCGAAGTCATGCACTTACAAGGTATTCGCACAGAACGCGTTCTTTGTATTATTGATCTAGGCAAAGGCTACGGTATCGGTGTGCGCGCAGCTCAGAACTTAATCCGCCCTGCTCACTTGTTCCTTTATTTGAAACAAGAACGTCACGACGCTTTGAAAGCGGCCACTGATTATTTAATTGAGCGCCAAGTTTCTAATAAGGATTGGGTTATCACGGCTCGCGGTCATGCGAAATACGACGAGATGCTGAAAGAAGTTTGTAAAGCCTTTGCGAAATTCACGGCCATTCTTGATACAGACTATATTTTTGCCTGGCTTGATTGGGATGGAGATAATGTCCTAGCCGACGCCGGCATTATTGACTACGGCAGCGTTCGTCAATTCGGTATCCGCCACGATAAATACCGCTATGATGACGTCGAAAGATTCTCGACGAATTTGAATGAACAAAAACAAAAAGCTCGCCTGATCGTACAAGTATTTGCACAGATGGTGGACTATTTGAAAACCGGAGACAAAAAGCCATTGCGCGCTTTTGCGAACCACCCGGTGATCGAGTCCTTCAATAAGCAATTCGACCAACAACGTGCGGAGCGTCTTTTGTACCGCATGGGCTTCAACGAGTCTCAAAGAAAGAACATCTTTGCGGAAAAAGGTCTTTTCGCCAAATTCGACAAAGAATTCACCTTCTTCGAAAGATCTAAAGTCAGCGGCACCACTGAAAAAGTAGCCGACGGCGTAAATCATGCAGCTTTGTACAATATGCGTTCAATACTGCGCGAGTTCCCTCACACACTTCACGCAAGTCCACTGCCTTTCGAAAAACGCTTTATGCTTGAGAATGATTTCTTTAAAACCATTCTTTCAGGATTTGCCAAAACTCGCGATGCGCGTCTTAGTGAAAAGCATCGCCGTCACATTGAATCATTCCAACATTGCTACCGCGAGCTAGTAATTGCAGCTGCCGGAAAGCAAAAACCTGAGCATATCTTAAAAGGCATTTGCGAACGTGCTGAACTTTTAAACTCAGACAAGCGCATCACAGGAAATGCCTTGATCGAAATGGTCGATGAGATTATCACTGAGAAGAAACGTGGTCTTTCCATGGATCAAATCCAACGCATCATTGATCGCTTGGTTTTTGAAAACAGCGGAATGCCGGAAATCCCAGTGAGCCGATTCTATAAAGAGAAAGAGCACACCGGTGCCGTAAAGATGGATCTTTACGCGAAACTAATCAGTCTTGTCGAAGAGAATAAAGAAAGCATCTAGTTATGACACAAAAGTTCCTTATCGCCTCTCTTGCATCAGCATTGTTGACTCTTTCTGCCTGTGCCAATTTCACTAAAGGCACAATCAAAGATTCACCCCACTTGAACTCTCAAGAAATTGAGATCCCGCCGATGAACAGACTTCAACCGCGCGATATGGCTCTGACAATCGTGGATAACCGTGCTCCTGAATACAAACAGTACTCTGAAGAAATCAAAGCTGAAATCTATCGCGCCATAAGCTTGGCGGCAGGACGCCAAAACATCCAACTTAAGACAAATTCTTCGAACACTTTGGTTTTGACGATTCAAGACTATAAAACGGAAGAGTTCCAGCAAGGCTGCGTGAAACTCGCGGGTGTGTTGACTGTTTCTAAAGGAAAAGTTAACGCCAACTCAAACAGCTGCATGGAGTTTAAAAATCCATTCGGTTTCAAAGTTGGTTCTGATATCGGTCAAGCCTACCAAATGGCTTTGACATTGATCTTTAAGAATCTTGACGCCGGCTTAGAACAACTTCCATAGGGTGCCAGACACTTTTTGGGGATGCGGCGCTTCTTAGTAAGTGCCGTTAGTGCTTACCTAAAGTTCCTAATTGATTACGAACCCACTTGCGAATCATTGGATATTCTTCGTCTTCTAGGGTGTGCTCTTTTTCCATTTCCACCCATTCCACTTTAAGACCTGCATCTTTCAATTTTTCGACACCGTATTTAGTTTCTTCTAAAGGCAAGATATCATCTTGATGACCGTGCGTGAAGAACCATGGAGTCTGCTTGGCATCGCTTGCCAAGTTATTACGCCAACGTGGATAGAAATTGAAATACCCACTGATACCGACAACTCCACCTAGTTTTTTAGGATAGTTCAAACCGATATCCGCACTGATCAAGCAGCCTTGAGAAAAGCCAAAAAAGAAGATGTTTTCACTCTTCCAGCCTTGCGCTTCGAGATCATTCAATAGATCAAAAATCTTTTCGCGGATTTTAAGAACGCCGTTTGCTTGGAATGGAGGTTCTC
>JAGIAF010000388.1 GCA_017745015.1 Bdellovibrio sp.
CCAGACTTCTGCAACGGACTTCGAATGAAACAGTACATTCTTTTCACTCTCACTTTAATTCTATCCTTATCCTCTTTAGCAGAGGAACGCGTGCTTTCAGATGTCTCTTATCTCAACAAGCTCAGTATGTCTTTACGGGGTTATGCTCCTTCCATGGAAGAGATCGCAAATTTGCAAAACTCTCGTACCAATGATGTAACTCTCAAAGATTTTTTCAATAGCACGATCGCAGACTATCAACAAAGCTCTCAATACCGCGAAAGAATGGTCATTCGAGTAGACGAGTTGTTATTTTTTAATGCACCGACATTTAATCAAGCTCTTACACCGGAACTAAGGATCTCCACAGATTGGAACGACATTAAACAATACTCTGCTGCCGAGAATCTGGTCCGCGCTATGACTCAAAATAACCTTTCTTGGGATCAGCTGCTGCTGGCGAAATCATATAAAGTTCCAACCTACTCGAACGCTAAAACAGAACTTTCATTCTATGACGGAATTACCGGCCAAACGACAGACGTCAGCTACACCTTAGACGACATCTATGCCCCTATCTCTGAAAAGCCTACTTATGTAAATGTCTCCACAAGCCAAGATGATCCTCGAATTGCGGGCATTATCACAACGGAGAGGTTCTTTAGTCGGTACACAACCACAGCACTTAATAAAAATCGTCGCAGAGCCGCTGCAATTTTTAGAATATTTATGTGTGACCCAATGAGTGCCGCAATTCCTGAGGTGCATGACACCTCAAGATTGAAGGATTTGATTTTTCCAACAAATGGGCAGTCCACAGAATCACAAATTCGCGAATCCTTAGACAGTAAGCACGGCACTCAGGCCGATTGCATGAAATGTCATTACAAACTGGATCCGTTAGGAACCACCTTGCGTGCAAGTTCCGTTGCACTCCATGAGCGCTCCTCCAGCGGCCGCTTAGTTTTTCGACGCGCCAATGGCGAGATCATAAACAAGGCGGCACGCGGAATTGGCGACATTGCGAAACTTATCACTGAACAACCAGAATACGCCAACTGCCAAGTAGATCATTTCTGGAATTGGTTTATCGGTAAAGACGTAACACGCACACCAGAGATAAATCAGGAGCTTGTTAAAAAGTTTAATGATCTGGGTCGAAAAACAAACGACTTTGTAGCCTACCTTGTTTCAAGGCCCGAATTCCGTATCAGAAAAACAAACTCTCCGACTGCTATGGTAACGTCTAGCGCGCGCGCCTTTTTGCAGCGATGTGATGCCTGCCATTCCAGTCAAGAGCCGAGTCTTCCAGCATTTGCAAAATGGCCCATCGGAGATGGCAGCCAAAACGACAGCAGATATTGGATGAAACAAATTTCCCAACAATTAGATCTGGATCACCTAGGCGACAATCGCACTATGCCACCGGAAGATGGCTTCCGTCCTTCCAAAGCTGAATTAAAGAATCTAAAACTTTGGATCGAAATGGGCGCACCCAATGAGCGTGGAGAAAAGCTGGTGACACCGTGAAAACACTGATCACTTTAATCTTCTTATTGAGCACGCAAGCATTTGCCGCCTTCCAAGCGACAAACACCCGTTATTTGAGTGGAGCTGAAATCGTAGACAAAGTCTTTCGCACATTGCCAGCGGATCCTTCGCAGGAGAAGAATTACTGTCAACTCTTAAATCAAGACCGCTCTGCCGCAGGAATCTCTGATCCCCTCACTGGAAATTCAATCTATCAAGAGCCTTCATCCACATTTTACATATGGTATGACAACTGCCTGAAGGACGCCCTCAGCGCAGACCTCTACGGTATGGCTTCGAGTGAAGTGCGAAAACGCCACCTAGGACCCCTCGCCAGTTCAAATTATGATCTGTGGTCCAAAGTGACAGAACAGGATCTTAAAACGCTCATTGCCTATCAAATGACTCGAATTCTGGGACCAGACGAAGTCATTCTAGATTATGGCTATATCAGTGATTGTGATCAGTTTAGAGAAGAACTACTTAAAGCTGTCTTAGCTAAGGGTGACTTTTCTGTGATGCCCGCTCTCTTTTTAATTGAAACCGAACTCATGAAGCGCGATGAGTTCCTGAGCTACTAGGACTGAACAAATGAAACGTCGTGATTTTTTAAAAAATTCTGCAAGTCTGATGGCATTGGGAAGTCTTTCGCAACTTGCTCCATCGTTAAGCTGGGCATTGACGACTCAGGATCAATTTCTACTCACTGTTTTTCTTGATGGTGGCGCCGACGTGAGCTTAGGCCTGGATCCGTGGACAAAAGAACAACGTCCCGACAGCAATGATTACTTTATTGAATACACGTCCAATGATTTGATCAAAGTGGGAGATGTTGTTTATGGTCCCGCCCTTTCCGGAATGACTAATGTCCTGAGTGATTTCTCGGTTGTTCGTGGCATATTTCTTTCTGAAAATGACAACGGTCACCCTCCAGCGGAAGCCATGATGAGATCCGGAAATGGTTCCAACAAGTATCCTGATCTTGCGATTGAGTTTGCCTCCATGCATGACGACGATGACTCCTTTGGAGTTGCAACATCGCAACTATTGAATCAACTGGACCGCACTGTATCTCAAATTGACATCCACGGGCTTGAAGCTATGACGCCTATCACTGACTCCAACAAAGGCTTTCAAGGCAGTGGTGCCGTAAACCGAGCGCGCATGGAGCTGCTAAGAAAGTCCGCGCAGATCAATAAGTTTGTCTCCTTACGCAACCAAATTAAAGGCGACGACGAAAAGAAGACTTTGGCAGCATCCATCGCAGC
>JAGIAF010000389.1 GCA_017745015.1 Bdellovibrio sp.
AGATGCTCTTATAAGCATCAACCACCACGCAAGTGGCGCAGTTTCTAATTTATTCGTTATACTTTTTGTTGGAGCCCTTTGCAGTTTCCACCGGATACTTCAGCGCATTTTTCTCTAACTTGCGCTCCACCGCTCTGACCAAATCGACTTTGTTCATCTGACTCATGCGCAGGATAAAGAAAAATACATCAGCCATTTCGTCCTCGATTTTCTCGCGGACATTTGCATCAGCAAACATCCCTTGAATTTGCTCAGCCGATTTAAACCGGAAGAGATCCAAAAGCTCTGCGGCTTCGGTAGAAATACCAATAGCCAGTTCCTTGGGCGGATGAAACTGATCCCAATCACGGGCTTCGCAGAAGGCTTGGATTTTATCGCTGAGGTGTTGCAAATCGTTCTTTTGAGTCATGGAACTTAGTCTAAAGGGCCCCTGGACCCGAGTCCATCGAGAAATCTTTAGATTCTGAATCCCGCAACGTGATCTTCGCTTCCTTTAGGAACAGAGAAGCTATAACCTTGCTTGAAGATCGAACGAAGATGACCACCTTTTTCTCCCATCTTTTTACGTAAAGACGAAATATGGGTATCGACGGTATGTTTTGAAACGTGGGCGCTGTCCGCCCAAAAAAGATCTAGCAGCTCTTGGCGAGAAAAGACCTTACCCTCATTTTTTAAGAAATGCCCCAACAATTTAAATTCAATCGGCGTCAGAGGCAGGGCTGTTTCTTTTCCGGCATCACCTACCATAAAAGCTTTCTGCAAATGATAGTCGATCTTAAATCCCTTCGACATAAAAGAACTCTCAACGGATTTTGAACGTCGCAACTTGCCAAGAACGCGGGCCTTCAGCTCTTCGGGTTCAAAGGGCTTGGTGATATAGTCATCCGCACCGACTTCAAAGCCGTAGACCTTGCTTTCAAGTTCCGTTTTGCCGGTCAAGAAGATGATGGGCAGATCTGAAAACTTATTTTGGTTGCGCAGTTTCTGACAGTATTCAAAACCATCGCCATCAGGCAGAGTGATATCCAAAAGCAAGAGAGAATAGCTTTCTTGATGAAGAACGGCATCCGCCGCTTTGATGGTCGACACGGTATCTAGAGTGCAAAACGGATCTAAAGCATTTCGCACCACCAGTTGAATATCACGGGCATCTTCCACCAGCAGAACGCGCCTATTTTGGGTTTCCACATCATTCTCCTCTCTTCGCCTTTGAGGATATTTTCCCTGTAATAAAAGTCCAATTCCACTTTTTTTAGTATGTCATTTATTGTGTTTCTCAACTAAATGTTGGTTGAATTTTATTTTTGGCTCTAAATGAAATTATGTTGAACATTTTTGTTCCACTGAATCACTCGAAGCTTCCGAAGATCCTCACCCTGGTGGGTCTCCTGGTCCTAGTCGCCATCGCATTCCTGACCTTTTGGTCTGCGCGAGATTTTGTGAGTGCGGCCCGCTGGAGAAGGCACAGCTATTCTGTGCGCTATGAAGCCCGAGCGTTCACTGCGTCCCTGGAGTCTTTGAAGTCCTCTTTGTTTTCCATGGCCATTCAGCCCCGAATTGTAACAATTGAGCAATTCAACTCTTCCAAACAAGATCTTCAGCGCAATCTCAGTTCTTTGCGCGACTTAGTGGCCGACAATGCGACCCAAGCCGAAAAGGTCCAGAAGATCTCACAGCTAATTTCCGAGAAGACTCCGATTTGGGAAAAGCTCTCCCATGAATTGATTCGTGGCAAAAGTCTCAAGAACCGTGCGGATTTTCATTACCTTCTAAATCAAACCACTACAGTAAATGTCGATGCTCAAATTGCAGCCTTAGAAGCTGAAGAAGATCTCTTACTAATGCAAAGAGGTACAAAAGCAGAACGTCTCTTTGAACTAACATCTGCTGTAGTGATCTCGGGCATCATCGTGGCATTTCTGCTTTTCTTTTTTTCTAACAATCTTCTGCAAAAAGAAATTCTTCGCCGAGAAGAAACCGAAAAAGAACTGCAACGAGCCAAACAAAAATCAATCGAAGCTTCTGAACTGAAGTCCTCATTCTTAGCAAACATGAGTCACGAGATCCGCACGCCATTAAACGGCATCATCGGCATGTCCAAACTTTTGGAGCACACTCCCCTGAATGCGCGCCAGGTGGATTATGTCGAAACCATCAAAACTTCGTCCAATTCTCTGTTGGCTCTTATTAATGACATTTTGGATTTTTCAAAAATCGAGTCCGGCAAGTTTCAATTGGAAGAAACCAACTTTGAATTGAAATCTTTGTTGAAGTCCGCAGTATCTATTGTCGATTACTCGGCCAAATCCAAAGGCCTTGAAATTATCACTGACATTGAAAATACGGTGCCCGAGTTCCTGGTGGGAGATCCTCTGCGTTTGCGTCAGGTCCTTCTAAATCTTTTGAATAATGCCATCAAATTCTCAGATACGGGCACCATCAAGCTCTTGGTGCAAAAACTTGCCACCACCGATGACTCTCAAGCGAAATTACTTTTTGAAGTGATTGACCAAGGCGTGGGTTTTGATGCCGAGACTCGACAAAAACTCTTTCAAAGTTTTTCTCAAGGCGACAATTCCATGAGTCGTCGCTATGGGGGCACGGGCTTGGGTCTGGCCATTTCTAAACAAATCGTGGAATTAATGAGTGGCGGTATTGATGTGGAATCCACGAAAGGCGTCGGTTCCAAGTTTTTCTTTAACGTGCTTTTGAAGGTTCCTAAAAAAGACAGCACCATTCAATCTATTTCAAAGATGCACACCATTC
>JAGIAF010000038.1 GCA_017745015.1 Bdellovibrio sp.
CATTTATATCCAGTGCATTTCCCATCGAAGAGCTATCGACAATCATAAAATTATGGTGCCAGTGATATTCCTCGCGACGGCTGTTCTTATAAAACGGCCGAACGGGGAAGTTGAGAGAATGAATGGAGCTCGAAGTGTACTCGTAAGTTTTGTATCCCAGAATTTTCGGTTCAATGCCTAAGACTTCACTGAAGTGCACATCGCCGGAGCCAAAAACCACTGGGGCTTCGACTCGCGCGAGCTTGCGTAAAACATCTGCGAAGTTTTTTGCATAGTCCTTAAGGAATGATTCCTGTTTTTTGTAAAACCCAAAGAACTGACTGCCATTAAAGATCCACGCCGGAGTGTTGTTCTGCTGTAAGCTTTCAAATAAACGATCTTGTTGAGAGGAGCCCCAGTGCATTCCGCCAACACCCGGTTGATCGCGATAGAAACGATCATCCATGAAGAAAAATCTCTGACCAAAGCCAGCGAACTCAGAACCCACGCCAAAGGTGCGTTTGAAGCCATCGGTTTCTTTGCAGCCCCAGAATAAATCGAAAATCCGCTTCGTTGTCGCTTTAAGAGGATAGTCTTTGCAGGCATTGTTCTTGCCGAAATCATGGTCGTCCCAAGTCGCCAAGGTGGGAATCAGTGAGGGCTGAATAAAGTGGCGCAGCCGAGACCGGGTTTCGCAATAACGACGCCAGATATCTGACTCAGAACCATTCGAAAAAAAATCGGCATAAACAGAATCACCAATCAGAAAAATCATGTCAGGCTTTTGCGCGAAAAGAAGATCCCACATCACACGGGCATGTGTTTTAAAAAAGTCGCAAGCGCAACTCACCAAAGCAAAACGCAGATTTTTTGTTTTATTCAGTGGCAGACTTTTAAAAAGTCGTTCATCTAAAACCGCACCGCGATCTTTATCTAAAACTTCCAAGTGATAAGTTATTCCAGGTTCCAAACCTGTGATCCAAAGCTTGTCGATCCCCTGATGATAATAAGAGCGGAAGTCGTGATCCCAGATCTGACAGGCCACCGGTCGGCCTTGCGAGTCAGTGACTCGGTAAGCATAGGGCTGTTTGCCCTGGGTCAACACTGTGATTTGAGTGGAATGGGAGTTTGTCATATGCTGACAGATAGGGATCTGACCGGAGTACCCCGACGCAGCCCTAGCAATTCCAGCAAAAAGGGGTGAATTGATCGCCGAAACGCCTATAATCGAGCTCGCGCCCAGTTTTAAGAAACCTCGTCTTGAGGTTTTCATCAATCCCCCTATCCGTTCGTCCTAATAGGTCACCGGAAACCCCTTGAATGTTCAATGGTGCCCGTTAAAAAGCAGCTTTCTTCCAGCTAAATTTTGCACTGACAAAGACCTGACTTTTCTTTTGGGGTTATGGTAGGTAAAAGCTCGTAAACCCAGGAGATTTCATGCACAAAACGGTCTTGTTTTCAGCCTTAATTGGTTTGTCCTTAAATGCCTTCGCACAAAGTTCAACTTTGTCAGTTCCCTCAAACCAAAGCACTGCAGTTGCGGCACCAGAAGCAACCTTGAAATCCAGCACGTCTATCAACAAAAAATTCGAAGACGATAAAGACATCACAGACGCAAGATTGAAAGCAGACTCTGGTTCTCTTTCTCGTTACTCTTTGAAATTCTCTCTTGGTTACTTCGGTCCACCGATCGGTGACCTTTCAAACGAAATGCAGCCAAATCCAGATAGCGCAGTAGGTACATTCGAAACTGCATTGAGTGGTTCGATCGGTGCTCGCTACCGTATCGATACAAAAAGCGCCATCTCTGTGGGTACGGGGGTAAGCGCGATCACTCCGGTGCAAGGTGTAAAACGTTACGATACTAAAAATCCATTCATCTCTTACGATCGCAATGCTCGTTTGGGTGAAGTGCAAATGCGTAACAGCTTCGGCGTGACGGCAGTGACAAACCCAGCATTCCGGAAAATCGGTGAGTACGCTGGTTTGAACTACGACAACTCTTTGGTTTACAACTTGGGTACTTCAAAAGTGGCAGTTGGTGTGGATACATCTTTGAGCTACTACTTGTTTGAGCGTGGTCCAAACGAGAAGAGCAGAAAAGAAAGAACAACAGGTCGTTACAGCTTGGGTTTATTCCCGCAAGTGAAATACAACTTCACAGATAAATTGAACGCTTACACATCGTTGGCGATCAACTTTAATAACCCGCGTGGTACGGATGATTTGTCTGTATTGTGGAATAGAACTTTGAGCCAACGTGTGGGTTTTGGTTACGCATTCACTCGTGACATCTACTTTGCACCGTACTTGAATTTCTATCCAAAGGCTTTCAGTGCAGATATGACGACTGTGAATTTCTCGACGACGTTCTCAATCCTTTAAGATCTCTACTAACAAATTTCAGACATAAAAAAACCAGAACGCCTTATCGTTCTGGTTTTTTATTATTTAAACACCTCATTTGACCGAGGATGCTTGTTAGGGTGGTCCGGTCTCCCTATGTGCAGTCAATTCACGAATCTCCGTTGATAAGATAAATTCGTGACGTACTACATGCGTTGTTGCCATTCAAGGCTCCTTTCGCTTCCACATCAGTGGATGATGTAATACGTATCGGCTGGACCTTTGGATAGTTGAGCTTCTTTTTCGACTTTTCTTAAATTTTTCGGCGAATCTCAAAATGAGATGGGAGCTTCTGCTCTAAGAATCTTACTTTGCTAAATGCTTCAGCAGATTTTGAGTCATCATGTAGGTGAGTCCCCACAACGGTGGATCACGATCTACGGAAATTGCTGGAAGTTTGATGAATACGTCGTCTCTTTTTAATTCGTACTGTGTCTGTCTCTGTGGATTTCTAAGATCGTTGAGGGAAATCCAGAAAAAGTCAGCGACTTCATTTTGATCTAAGTGAACATGGAATTCGCGCTCCGTATAGAAAACAAAGGGGCGAATAAAGAAGTCCAACATCGTCCCGTGTTTGCGCGCTTGGATGTCATCGAGGCGACCGATGAGTTCCTCAGGCAATAAATCAATTCCTACTTCTTCAAAGGTTTCGCGCAAGGCTGTGCCTAAATCACTGACATCGGCATCTTCTTTTTTTCCACCGGGAAAAGCGATGTGACCGCCCCAACGATCATTAGGGTGCAGGGCTCTTTGAATAAATCCAATTTCGAGATTGTCGTAGGGACCACGCAAGATCAATGAAACGCAGGCATAGTTGTGCAGCGTCTTGGATAAATCTAGCGGAGAGTTAAGCGAGAGGCTTTCGGCAATTTCGTTTCTCAAAAGAAACTCCCTTCGACGGGACCATTCTAACATTGATGGCCCGCAGAAGGGAATAGTCATGTCATGAAACAGGTCTTATCTGCAAGAGCGGCGAGAAACTGTTTCGCTTCTGGATTCAGTTTTAAGCACGCGGCAAT
This sequence comes from Bdellovibrio sp., assembly GCA_017745015.1. Taxonomy (GTDB): domain Bacteria; phylum Bdellovibrionota; class Bdellovibrionia; order Bdellovibrionales; family Bdellovibrionaceae; genus Bdellovibrio. The sequence continues at coordinate 3,405 of JAGIAF010000038.1, forward strand.
TATTGTAGCGATAGAAGTAAGAGCAGCGCTCGATGGCTTCGCGCTCTGTTTGATAGCGAGAGTTTCCGCGGGATTCTACAGTCATTTTGTAGCCGCGATAATCTAAGCCCTCAGCAGTTGTTACGTAGTAATCGGCAGAACATGTTTCGATACAGCTGCCATGTTTTTTCAAGCAAGAGTTACAGTCAGAGTGGCCACCCCAATGCTCTTCCCAACCTTTATCAGTTGCAGAGCACGTTACGTTTGGTCTGTCCCAACCACCACCGTGACCACCGCCACGACCTGGATTTCCCCAACCCATAGTTTCTGCAAAGCTTGCAGCAAATGTGTTCAATGCAAAAAAGCTGATGATGAGTGCCGTAGTTAGTGATTTCATTTTTCCCCCATTTGGTGATTGTTGAGTTCCAAATGAGGCTATTTCAAATGTGATGCCAATGAGGTTGGAGTCAAAGTGACTCTAAACTAGATAGTAAAGTATGCAGAAATACTGACTGATGCTCCCAGCCATGACGAAGAGGTGCCAAATACCATGAAAGTGTTTGACCTTCTCGTCGAAAAGAAAGAACGCGATGCCACCAGTATACAGAACGCCACCAGTTGCGAGCCATACCATGCCGCGTGGATCGAGGTTCTGCGTCAAAGGTTTCATCGCAACCAAAATCAACCAACCCATCACGACATAAATAATCAATGAAGGAATGCGCGTGCGATGAGAAAGTGTCAGTTCAAAAATAATTCCGATGAGTGCTAAAGACCAATTGATGCCGAACAACCACCATCCCCAAGGTCCATGCAATGTGATCAAAGTAAATGGCGTGTAGGTTCCGGCAATCAATAAATAGATGGCCATGTGATCCAGCTTTTGCAGGACCTTTTTCGCGCGCCCTTGCATGCTGTGATAGAGAGTGGAAATCGTATAGAGGAGAACTAACATCCCACCATAAACACTGGTGCTGACGATTTTCGTGACGTCACCTTGAAGGCTTGCCACCGTGACCAAAACAGAAGTTCCAGCGATCGACAGAGCCGTACCAATTAAGTGACTGATACTGTTGAAGCGCTCACCGTGATAGATAGAAACCTCCGATAGATTTAATCGTAGCACAGTCTTTTAAAAAATTGCGATGAAACTCTCGAAATCTAAGACGCAAGACCTCGCAGCAATCTTGCTTGTGAAAACCAACTAATAAAAGAATAATTACTCAGGTATTTAAGGGGATTCTATGAAGACTTCTGCCGCCAGTGTACGTTTCATTTTCGCGACCATCTTTTTAGATGCGTTGGGTATCGGTATATTGATTCCGGTATTTCCAGATGTCATTCGTCGCTTTGGACATGATCCTTCCTTCGTGAATCATTACTATGGCTACTTTATTTCGGTGTACGCGTTGATGCAGTTGCTTGCGTCGCCTGTACTTGGCTCATTGTCAGATCGACATGGTCGACGTCCAGTTTTACTTGTATCATTGTTGTGCGCAGGTCTTGATTATATCTTGATGGCCTTCGCTCCAACTTTGGGAATTCTCTTTGCGGGACGTATTGTTGCGGGTCTCACGGGTGCAAGTATGACAGTGGCCAGTTCGTACATGGCTGATATTTCTGATGACTCAAATCGCTCCGCCAACTTTGGGATGATTGGCGCGGCCTTCGGTTTGGGCTTTATCGTCGGCCCGGGGCTTGGTGGGGTGCTAGGTCATATGGGGCATCAAGCGCCTTTCATCGCCGCTGCGATCCTAAATATTCTGAATTTCGCCTTTGGCTATTTTATCTTACCTGAGTCTTTGGATGAAGCTCATCGTCGTCCGATGAGCTGGAAGCGATTGAATCCGTTCCACTCTCTTTTCAAGCTGTTGTTCAAACCGGGAATGCGCTTGTTGATTTGGATTTACTTCTTGTTGTATTTGGCGGGTCAAGTTCATCCAAGTATTTGGACGTTGTACACGCAGTTCAAGTTTAATTGGTCGGCGTTTGAAGTAGGCTTGTCACTTTCCTTTGTTGGCCTTTCGGTAGCCTTCACTCAAGGGTATCTCACGCGCATCGTGATTCCAAAGTGGGGCGAGCAAAAGTCTTTGTACATCGGGATGTTCTTCTATATCGCAGGCTTTGCGGCGTTTGCTTTCGCAAACCAAGGTTGGATGATGTACGTGATTATGGCCGCGACCACATTATCTGGAATCACTGGGCCGGCTTCGCAATCCATCATCTCCGCCGGAGTGCCTCCACAAGAGCAGGGCGAGTTGCAAGGGACGTTGATGTCTATGGCTAGTTTAACAGCGATTATCGGTCCCTTAATGTACACTGATGCCTTCGCACGTTTCACGTCGGCGGATGCTCCTGTTCAGTTTTCCGGAGTGGCGTACTTTATCGCGGCCTTGATCAGCGTTTTGGCTTTGATCCTCTTCATGTTTTACAAAGGCAGATCAAAACCCGTCGCGCTATAAGATCTGTTGCAAATAAGAAGGCAGATCTTTTTTGCCCGGGTGTGGTCCAAGCACTGTTGAGTGATCCCCCGGGAATCTTGGAAAGTGTTTTTCCAAAAGAGCTTTCACTTCGGTAGCCGTGATCGGGGAGTGCTCATGGAGCTCTCCCAGTTCTTCGACAAAATACGGATACTGTACCGAAGTTGTCAGAGCATTCCAGAAATGCATTTCAAACAGAGTTCCTGTCATCGGAATATTCTTAGCAAAAAGATTGGCGATTTTTTCGGGAAGCTTGTTCAAAGGAGCTTCGGTATAGTCTTGAGCCTGTTCGCCACGCTCCGCAAAGTAAAGCTCCATACTAAACTTTGTGGGCCAGGAGATCGAATAAAGACCCTTAAAGAAATCAGAGCAAGAGCGCATGTCCGTAATCGCTGCCGGCAAAAAGAACTCTACAAAGTTATCCAAGTGAGTTTCTTTATAAGAACAACCACGAACAGAACCGCCCTGCCATGGAGTATCCACCGCGATCACGCGAATCTCTGGAAGGTTTTCGAGCATTTGAACTTTCGAAAGAATATTTAAAGCCTCACGTGCGATAATGCCGCCCATGCTGTGAGCAATCAGTGTCACGCGGGGTGTTCTGAGACTCAGAAGATTGAGCGCCAGATCCTGGGCGGAGCGCTTCAGTGAGCGATGAAGATCATCATAGGCGAAATAGAAAAGCTGATATTGTGCGAGCTTAGGCGCCGAGCTGATAAGATTTGCGAAGTCTTTCGCTGACCCCGAACGTCCGTGAATCAAAATCAGCGGTTCTTCGCGCAGCTCTGCGATTTCATCAAGCGGCTCCATAGGAATCAGGCGCCCCTCATAGCGGGGGCCCAACAGGCGGCGTTCGTCTTTGCGGCTGAAGTGATATAGTTTTTGAGCCTGGGCAGGGGATCCCTGAAGCAGGCTCAAAGTTGATACTAAGATCGAAAAGGGCACTGAGAGATTTGTTTTCACGAAAGCTAATTTCGTGTTTTGTCCTCAGCAAGTCGAGTTACGGATTTCTCATTAAGGATCCGTCATCGATAGCAGGTTCCTAGTATTGATCTGCTAGGATATCCTTGATCTTCTTTTTGATTTTTTCCAAATCCTCGACGTTGGCGCGGATCGTAAGACGCACTCCTTTTTCGTCATAGTTCTCTGCTAACACGCGTAAGCGAGCACGGATATCACCGATAACACCTTGAACGGTGTAAGGGATAAGAATCTCTTCTTCGCGCATTGTGTTTTCAAAAAACTTCACCAAACGCTCCCGCAGATCAACGATGTCTTGCGGATTGCGTGTTGACATAAGAATTGCGTCTGGGAATTCGGCTTGAAGAGCTGTTGCTTCTTCGTCTGTCAAATTATCGCGTTTGTTCAAAAGCATGATGCTGGGAGTTTCCCCAGCGCCCACTTCCGCCAATGTTGTTTTCGTCACTTCAAATTGAGATCTGAAAGATGGATCTGAAGCATCTACGACGTACAAAAGCAAAGAAGCATTCAAGGCTTCATCCAAAGTAGATTTGAACGATGCCACAAGGTCATGAGGAAGTTTTTTGATAAAACCGACAGTATCCGAAAGCAAAATCTTTGGACGAGTTTCTGGCTGAATCGCACGGACTGTTGTGTCTAGTGTCGCGAACAACTTGTCAGCCACATAGATCTCACTGCCAGTCATTGCACGCATCAAAGAAGACTTACCTGCATTCGTGTAACCAACCAAGGCAACACAAGCCTCTTGTTCGCGACGCGCACGACGCGTGAGGTGTTCTTGGCCAATAGAGTTGAATTCTTGTTTAAGTTCTTTGATACGATCGCGGATTTTACGGCGATCAAGTTCGACGCTGGATTCACCGACACCCTTACCGCCACCACCTTGACGATCATCATCGCCACCCAGCGCGCGCATACGAGGAGCCACGTAAGTCAAACGAGCAATCTCAACCTGCAAGCGGGCCGCTCTAGTGCGTGCGTGACGGCTGAAGATTTCAATGATCACACCCGTGCGATCAAGAACCTTAGCGCCCGTCGCGCCTTCGATGTTCTTCATTTGAGAAGGAGAAAGATCGCAGTCAAAGATCACAAGCTGAGCACGTTCTTGAGGATTTTCTTCCTCAACGAAGTCTTCAGCCTCTTGTGGTGCAAAGGGTTCTTCGTCGATTTCAAAGATATCGTCTTCATCTTCAGTGCCGTTTTGCTTCCAATCAGCACGTTGAGAAGCTTTGTGTTTCTTGGGATTGACGTAATAAGAAACGACGCCCGTACCTCCGGTCCACTTTGCAAGCTCAGCCAGTTTACCATCTCCCAGGACGGCCGCGGTACGCGTAGAAGTACGACGTTGTGACATACGGCCCACAACCTCATAGCCCAAAGTGTTCACCAAGCGCGCGAGTTCGTTCAAAGACTCCTGAGTTTCTGATTCCGACGTGCGCCCTACAGTGATGCCAACGAGGACCGCTTTGAGTGTTTCTTCTTCAGTGGAGTGGAAGCTCATTATTTCCCACCTTTTTTTGATTTTTCAAAGGTAGGTGGTTTTTTGCGAGGATTCAAACGACGACGGCGCTTCAAGTTGCCGCCACCGCGCCCACCACCACCATGATTTTCTTGTGCTTCAATAGCCGCTTTCGCTTTACCCTTAGAAAGAAGACGGCTGTTTGCCACTTCTTCAGAATGGTGCGGGTGATCGATCACAACCGGAATATCTTTTCCAATCAGACGCTCGATACTTTTAAGGAAAGCTCTTTCCTCAGCATCACAGAAAGAGATCGCGATGCCTTGAGTTCCCGCACGAGCTGTACGGCCGATACGGTGAACGTAGCTTTCCTCATCGTTTGGCAGTTCGAAGTTGATCACGTGAGTGATGTTGTCGATATCGATACCGCGAGCGGCGATATCGGTAGCTACCAAGACGCGGATTTTACCTTCACGTAAGTTCTCGAGAGCCCGTTGACGAGCATTTTGAGACTTATTGCCGTGGATGGCTTCGGCTTGGATTTGATTTTTCATCAAAGTCTCTGCCACGCGGTTTGCACCGTGTTTAGTACGAGTGAATACGATCACACGTTGGAAAGCTCTGTCTTTCAAAAGATGACGAAGCAAATCGCGTTTCTTGCTGCGATCTACGTACATCACCGATTGTTCGATCATCTCAGCTGTTGAAGCTACTGGTGTCACTTCAACTTTTGCAGGATTGCTCAACAAAGAGTCGGCAAGCTTTTGGATATCCTTCGGCATAGTTGCCGAGAAGAACAAGTTTTGACGTTGTTTCGGAAGAAGGTTCACCACTTTTTTGATATCTGGCAAAAAGCCCATATCAAGCATACGGTCCGCTTCATCCAATACGAACACTTCCAATTTCTGAAGATTCAAATGTTTTTGATTGATCAAATCCAAAAGACGGCCTGGAGTTGCGATAAGGATATCAACACCATTCTGAAGTTCTTTAACTTGCGGATTTTGGCCAACGCCACCAAAGATCACAGCAGATCTTAGGCGCAGGTGCTTACCGTAAGTTTTGAAGCTGTCATGGATTTGGATCGCAAGTTCTCGAGTTGGTGATAAAACCAATACACGCGGTTGCTTCGCAGTCAGACGTTGTGGGTTTTTCGCCAATCGATTTAAGATCGGCAAAGCAAACGCCGCAGTTTTACCAGTTCCTGTTTGTGCGCAACCTAATAGGTCACGGCCTTCAAGCAAGTGAGGGATGGCTTGCATTTGAATTGGAGTTGGAGTTGTGTAACCAGACTCAGCAACGGCGCGCTGAATGGGTTCGATAAGAGGCAGGTCAGAAAATGTTTGAGAATTCATAGGGGACAATAGCTACAGTGTCCCTCTGAAAAGCACAAGGTATAAAGGGATATCTGCCCATAAATACAGGGCTTTTTTACAAAAAAGACTCAGTATTTCCAGTCTTCGATCAGAACTGCCGCTTGAAGCTTTCCTTGGCGAGTTAAAGCGCTCAAGGATTTGATTCTGTATTCAAAGGAATAGCCCTCAAAAGACTCAATTTCCGTCACGCGATGGAACGGGAAGTTCAGCTGCAATCGGGTGAACTTCATAAACTTCAATGCCGTTGCTGCCAAGCCGTAACATGCATAATAGAATAAGCTTTCACGTTCCCATAGATCGAACCACGGGCGAGTCGTCATCTGCTCTAAAGTGAATGAACAGCGTTCGTAACAAGCTAAACTTCTGAAGATTTGAAATTGGTCGGCATTGTAGATTTGGATAAAGCGTTCGTCGCGGATCGTTTCAGAAAGTTCAGATGAAGGCAAAATACCCATACGGAAAAGGAACTGCAAAACGAAACGCTCAGCGGAGAAAGTCCCGCTGATAAACTCAGAACGAAGTGTATAGAGATAAGCATCTAAAGCGCGTACGACGTCCAGTTGTTGTTGCGGCTTAAGTTTAGTGAAAAGAGGAAGAGAGCTGTCTTTGTAAGCTTTAACGGAGTATCCGAATTCGCTAAGAAGCAACGCGAGATCTTCGAGCTGCTTGCGATAGATATCTAATTGTGGTTCTAGCTGCTGTGCTAATTCCATATTTCCTAAACTTTCTGATGCAAAATAAATTCACATTTCTTGTAATGGAAAATCATGAACTAGGGAAGGCCCCCCTCAGAAATAGCAGAAAAGCGAGTAAGTTCTACCTGTAAAGAAACTAGTCAATTTGCAGTTAGCGCAGAATCATATCCATCGCTTTTGCTGGAGTTTCGGCAACTTGGAAATAGCGAGCGTATTCCTGACGAATAAGACCGGTGCTGATAGCGTGATCAACAAAAGTTCTAAGATGTGTGTAGTATTCCGCAGTATTCACTAATGCCACGGGCTTTTCATGGTATCCAATCTGAGACCAGGTTAAGACTTCAAACATCTCTTCCAAAGTCCCAAATCCGCCAGGCAATGCAATGAAAGCATCCGCCATGGAAGCCATCGTGGCTTTGCGTTCATGCATACTATTGACGACACGAAGTTCGGTGATTTCATGGTGAGCATGCTCTTGTCGAACCAGGCTTTGCGGAATGATACCAATCACCGTGCCTTGCTTTTCGATAACCGCATCGGCGACGACTCCCATGAGGCCGGCCTTGCCGCCACCATAGACAAGTTCGATTTTATGAGCGGCAATAAGATGGCCGAGTTCTTTTGCGGCTTTTGCAAATTCCGGGTTGTTTCCAGAGTTGGCGCCACAATATACACAGATTCTTTTGATCTTCATAAGCACATCCTTCTCTTCTTCATGCTTTCCAACAAACTACATACTTGTCAATAGGGGACGGCCTCTGGGTTTCATATCATTAGAAAGGATATGAAAGGAGCCACAATTATGGCAACAACTCGACATCATACACCTCATGCTTCTGAGAAAAAGAACCTCTCAAAGATTGAATACAAACTTTATAGTCAAAGTCTTCCCTCGGAGTTGCGTAAAATTCCAAAGGAGAAAGTTCGCAAAGCTCGGGCGAAAACTCTCGCACTGGTAAAGAAATATCGTAAGTCCGCATCATCGGCAAAAACGAGTGAAGATAAACGACTCGCTCGCAGAGTGGGTGTTCGTCTGCGCTCTCTAGAAAAAACCCTAGATCGCTATTCCAAACACCTTAGCAAAGAGCGCAAAGCTAAACGCAAAGTGATGGCTCGTCCGAAAAAAGCTCTGACAGAGCAAAGAAAAATGCGCTTGAATCGCAAAGACGAACCACGCGTAGATTTCAATATGAAAGAGAAGAAGAAGATGTACGCGAAGAGCACGATTGACCCACGTCATTCTGCTTCCGCTGCTCGGCAAGTTTCACGTCGCATCGCGGGTTATGTGAAAGCTCGTGGGCGTAAAAATCAAGTAATGAAAGATATTCGTTCTTCATCAGAGGAGTAAATCTCCCAAGGGAAAATTTATGAAAAGGACGTTTTTCAAGCTAGCAGCCACGCTGCTGGCTTTTCCTGTGTGCGCACAGGCTCAAAGCCGTGATCTGAAATTCACGACGGCATGTGATCTTAATAAAACTCAAATCATGGTCTCTTTCGTCGGGGATGTATTGATTCATAAACCGCTCTATCAAGCAGTGGTTGCGGGCAGCAAGGATTTCTCGCAGATATGGAGGCGCACGGACTCACTGATTGAGAAAGCCCATTTTTCAGTGGCCAATCTTGAAGGTCCGGCGGCGCTGGGCATTGATCGCAACGGTAAAGATCATGGCGATATTGGCTTTGTCTATGACGGTGAGGTTTATTCGGGAACAAACTTTCGCTTCAACTATCATCCGCGCATTCTTAGCAATTTGCAGAAGAGCGGTTATGACCTTTTGACTATCGCCAACAATCACGCTCTGGATCGCGGCAGTATTGGCATCGACAAAACCATCAAAGCAGCACGAGCGATCAATATGCCAGTGGTGGGAGCGCGGTCCTCGTCTGAACGCAATGGCAACTTCTATGAGATCGCTGACATCAAAGGTCTGAAGGTCGCCTTTTTAGGTTGTACCGAGATGACGAACGGAGAGAACGATCGCAAGGATCAGCTTTTGCACTGCTATCACGGCCAAGATGTAGAAAATGAAGTGAAAGATTTGGCGCGCAGTTCAGATGTGGACGCCGTTGTGGTTTATCCGCATTGGGGTAATGAATACCAACCTAATCCCGATGGTAATCAGCAGCGATTTGCTCGTCGTTGGCTCGAAGCAGGTGCCGCGGCAGTGATCGGCTCGCATCCTCACGTTTTACAACCTTGGGAGAAGTATACAACTAAGGATGGTCGCGAGACTTTGATTGCTTACTCACTAGGTAACTTCGTCGCTGGACAAAAAGATATTCCGCGCAGAACGGGGAGTGTGGTTTACCTTGGTCTTTCTAAAAACAACGGTGAAAAAGCAAAAGTTTTCGGGGTAGCCTATACTCCGACTTATCGCGATGGTTGGGAGATTTTCCCCATGGGTGATGGCGGCGATAGAAACGTTCTGGCCTATGCTCAAAAGAACTTTGGTACCGTCAATCGCTTGAATCCGGGGGATTCTCTGGTTGCGAAGCTCTGTCCGGGATTGCGTCGCTAGCTGATCCCAGGTATAAGCGGGCTCTGATGTCATCAATCAACCCGCATTTTACTTTTAATTACTCTCAGCCGGAGGAATACCGCTTCTCTCATGATTCGGTTTTTCTCGCGCGCCGAGTATTTGAAATGTATCAGTCTCAAGACATCGCTTCTTTGCGGGGGTTGGATCTGTGTGCGGGTTGTGGTGTGATTGGTTTGGAGTTCCTTTTTCATTGTCGAAAAGAGCACTCTCAAGTTCCTCAAGCATTTGATTTTTTGGAAGTGCAAAGCGAAACCTATCAAGTGCATTTCGCCAAGAATATTGAAAACCTCGCGGGAATTGCCACAGAACTATCTTTTGTTCCGGAAAACTACAATGTTCTCACACAAGAGCGCTTTCAAAATTTCTACGATCTGATTCTGTGCAATCCACCGTACTTCTTTGCCGGACAGGGCACATTGTCTCCTTCAGAATTTAAAAATCGCTGCCGTTTCTTTTTAGATTCCGACTTTGCGAATCTGATCAAAGGCATCCAGAACTCCTTAAAGCCCGAAGGTAAGGCCTACCTTTTACTTCGCGAGCAGACTCAGCACGGGTGGAGCGCTTTCCAAGAAGCGGCCCAGTTGATCGGACCCCGGCTCAGAATCAGCCATCTGGGCGACATTCGCGGCACCAGCTTCGTAGAGATCCACAAGCCGTAAAGCGACGTCATTTTCAGTACTTAAGAAAAAATTTCATGGCCTCTTCAGTCCCGCTTTGGCAGTTGGTTTTCATTTAACTCTCAACTGGGGGCTGGGCATGACAAGAAAGAAACCCTCAGATATCCCCTTTCCAAGTTTAAATCTTTAGGAGTCCATCCATGATGAAAGCCGTAGTTCTTGTATTGTCTTTGTCTGTATTGCCGTTGGTTTCTGTGGCGTGCCCATTGGGTCCAAAGGAAGATCATCTTACGATCAGCCGTATTATGCGTAACTTCGGTAAAGGCTTTGATAAAGCTGAAACAGTGGCTCGTAAAGCCTCTGACCCTTGGGATGCTGCTAACGACAACGACTTCAAAGCGGGCATCGAAGGTTTGAACATGGCGATCAGCTGTGCAGCAGCGGTTCTTGCGAACCCAACGGGTGAACTGCTTCCGTCAAAACTGATGTTGATGACTGATGAAGCTCAAAAGAAAGAGCTTACGGATGCGTACATCTATTTTATGGAAGATTTCAAAGAAGGTTTGACAGAGTACCGCGATCTTTTGACTCAGAACTTGGCAAAAAAACCTGAAGAGCGTGATTTCGCTGCGATCATTCACATGAATGAGCAAATGAACAAACGCATCAACAAAGCTCACAAGAGCCTTTAATTAGAAAATAACGAGGAAGACCATGCGCAAAATTTTATCTCTAGTAGTAATCGCTCTTACAGTTGTTGGTTTCACGGCCTATGCAGAATTCCAAACAATCAGACAAGACATGATCGCTCTTGAAAGATTGGCAAAAACAATCAGAGCTTCAGTTAACGACTCGTCTCAAAATGCGCAAAATGCAGAGTACGCGGGTCAAATCGCTCAGTTATTCAATGCAACTTTGAATCAAGTTCCACCGATCATCGCTCAGTTCCCAACGAGCCAACAAAATGAAGCGTACTCAAACTATCAGCAGTACATTCAATACGGCATCAACTTGTCTTTGCAACTTCAACAAGCTTTGCAAAACAATGACAATGCAACTGCTGCGGCTTTGATTCAGCAAATGTTCCAGTTGAAAGAAGAAAGCCACCAAACTTTCAATCCGTAATTTTTCCGTTAAATGCAATTTATCAAGGGCTGTCCCACAAGGACGGCCTTTTTTTTGCCCACCTTGACAGCTTTGAATCCAGCCTCATCTTTTCTCCACCGGAGGCTCTATGGCTCTTCATGTCTGGAAACGAGTGCGCGAAACGTGGTTGAGTCGAAAGCCTTCACCAACTGCTGGTATTGCCTCTGCGATTGCTGTTTTCGTTCTGGTTCTGGGTGCCATTCTTTACTGGCAAAATATCTTTCACGCTGCCGATTGGATGGCAGCCTCCCGTGAGGCCGTTTTTTCTAAAGGCCAAGTGTGGCGCTTGTGGACCACACTCTTTGCTCATGCGGACACCGGGCACTTGCTTTCAAATCTCTTTCTGTTCTTTATCATGGGTTACTTTGTCCTGGGATATTTTGGCGCTTTTGTATTTCCCTTCAGCGCCTTTTTCTTTGGCGGTCTTACCAACGTCTTCGTCCTATTGAACTATCCTCCTGAGGTCAGACTGATCGGAGCGTCGGGTGTCGTGTATTGGCTAGGTGGCGCGTGGCTCGCGCTTTACTTCTTGCTTGACGTCAAGCGTACGCGCTTTCAGCGGACTCTGCGCGCTGGCGGTGTGGCTCTTGGGATCTATATGCCGGCAACGACGTTTGATCCCGCCGTCAGCTATGGTGCGCATTTGATTGGATTTGTTTTAGGAGTGATTTTCGGTGTGGCTTACTTCGCGTGGAAGAAAGACACCTTTGAAAAAGCGGTGACTTATGAATACGTGGTTGAGGAAGATTTGCAGGAACCTTCCTCAATGCCGGAAGAATTATCTCATCCAAATACGGACGGGAATGGGCATGCCTTCAGGGAGTGATGAAGCGTAAATTCTCACCCAACGAATTTTGGTTGCTTTGTCGAGAGTCGCGGTACGCACATCTTCGGGTTGATATTCTCCATCAAGTCCGAAAACTTGTTTGCCCCAAAGGACGTGAGAGATTGTGTCGAAGCGATCAATGCGAGCGTGACCCATAACTTGAAGGCGGATTTCTGAATAAGTCCCGCGTTCATGAATTAAGATGTCCTTATAATCTGGCGAAGTGGTCATCAACGTTGTTGTAAGAACATGTGTCCACTCGGAAGCGTGTGCGCTGCCAAGAAATGCTAAGGAGACCAATAGAGCGGCGAAAAGACTTTTCATCAAAACCTCGTTGTTAAAAGTTTAAAAAGAAGTCTTCGTCTATCGTTGGTAGTAGACTAAATACAGTGACAAATAAGTTATGTTTATCGTGTGAGTGAGTATGACAAATAAGAAACTTTCAGACACCAAACTTTCGATTCTTGATTTAGCCCCCGTGGCTGAGGGAAAAACTATTGCAGAGGCTTTTAAAAATACTCTGGATCTAGCGCAGCATGCAGAGACGTGGGGCTACGATCGATTCTGGCTTGCAGAACATCACAACTTAGAAGGCATCGCTAGTGCCGCGACGTCCGTGTTGATTGGTTATGTGGCGCAAGGAACTTCAAAGATTCGCGTGGGCTCAGGTGGAATCATGCTCCCCAATCATGCGCCCTTGGTGATTGCGGAACAGTTCGGAACTCTGGGGACTCTTTATCCTGATCGCATTGACTTGGGATTAGGTCGCGCTCCTGGCACCGATGGGTATACCATGCGTGCTCTTCGAAAAGACATGACTCGCGAAGTGGATTTCGGTGAACAAGTTCAAGAGTTGCAATCGTACTTCAAGCCCTCTACGGGAATGAAAGTGCGTGCGATTCCTGGTGCAGGTGTGAATGTACCGATTTGGATTTTAGGTTCGAGTCTTTACAGTGCCCAACTTGCAGCTGTGATGGGATTGCCATACGCTTTCGCCGGTCACTTTGCTCCTGATGATATGCTTGATGCGGTGGCTTTATAT
>JAGIAF010000390.1 GCA_017745015.1 Bdellovibrio sp.
CTGCAGCATCTTGCCTTGAGCTTCGTTTATGATGAATAACGTGTCATAGGTAAAACGACGGCCGACAAAATTGATAAATTCTGTATCGACCAAATTCAGAATCAAAAATGGGACGTGCAAAACGCAGAAAACGATGAGAGTGGTTTTCTCCCAAAAGGCGTTCCAGTTTTTAGGCCAAGGGATGAAGGTGAACAGCAAAAGAGGTGCGGTCACACTCAATGCTGCCGACAGGTCAAAGCGCAAACCGACGATAAAAGACCACAGAATATCTGCTGCAGTTTTGGTGTGAAAGAGGTTCCAGTTCCAAATCAGGAACTCGGCCCGAGCCAAGGCGTAAAAGCCCATAACGAGTAAAACAAGAGAAAAGATCTTAACCAGGCGCTGTGAGGGTCCAAACATGGGCTCATCCTACACTGACGTGGCGCGCAAAACAAGCAGAGGGCCAATCTCCACGCGCTGCCCCTCTGGACTTGGCCCCCTCACTCTGGTAGGTTCCACCCCTATGACAGCAGAACAAATGAAAGCCCGCCTCGAACAGACTTATCCTTCATGCAAGATCGAAGTTTTCGACCTTACTGGCACCCAAGATCATTGGGAAGTTTACGTTGAAAGCCCTGTCTTCACCGGCATGTCTCGCATTCAACAACACCAACACGTGATGGGTTGCTTTGGACCTGAACTAAAGACAGGCGAAGTGCACGCGCTTTCCATTAAAACGAAAGCGATCTAAAGAGCGCCTCGGTTTTAAATAGCTTAGAATTGTTAATTAAAAAGGAAATCCTATGTCACCAGTACTTCAAAAAATCGACGGTATCGTTAAATCAAACAAAGTTGTGCTTTTCATGAAAGGCACTCAACAGTTTCCAATGTGTGGTTTCTCTGCTCGTGCTTGCGCGATCTTGCAAGACATCGGCGTGCAATTCCAAGACGTGAACGTTCTTGATGACGAAGAAATCCGCTCTGGTATCAAAGAGTACGGCAACTGGCCGACAATCCCTCAATTGTACGTGAACAACCAACTTGTTGGCGGTTCTGACATCATGATGGAAATGTACCAATCAGGCGAGCTACAAGAGCTTTTGAAATAACCCTATGAGATGTAACGTCGCCCTCTGGGATCGCATCTTGAGGTTCATTCTTGGCGTAGGCTTGACCGCTTACGCCATCGCGGGCGGCCCTTTCTGGACCTACATCGGAGTTTATGGCCTATTCACGGCTGCTTGGGGCTTGTGTCCCGTCTATGCTTTCTTTAGAATAAGAACTCTGAGAGATTTTCATCGACCGACACGCGAACAATAGGAATACACCATGTCTACGGCCCTCATCGAACTTGATAGCTTTTTAAAAAAAGACCAAATCAAAACCGACGAGGAAAGTCTCAAATACTGGGGCAAAGACTGGACGACGTATTTCGACATCAAAGCTTCGGCAATTCTTTTCCCTCACTCTACTGAAGACGTCGCTGCCATTGTAAAATGGGCGCGTAAAAATAAAATCGGTCTTGTGCCTTCAGGCGGTCGCACCGGTCTTTCGGGATCTGCTGTAGCCACTCAAGGTGAAGTGGTGGTGTCTTTTGATCAAATGAACAAGATCAAAGACTTCAGCGCAGTTGACCAAACAGTGGTGATCGAAGCGGGCGTGGTCACTGAAACTCTGCAAGAATTTGCTCATTCTAAAAATCTTTTCTATCCGGTGGATTTCGCGGCCACTGGCTCTTCGCAAATGGGCGGCAATATTTCTACCAACGCTGGCGGCATCAAAGTTGTCCGCTATGGTTTAACTCGTGATTGGGTTGCTGGCTTGAAAGTTGTCACTGGCACCGGCGAAATCATGGAACTTAATAACGGCTTGGTGAAAAATGCGACTGGTTACGACCTTCGCCATTTGTTCATCGGTGCTGAAGGCACTTTGGGCTTTATCACAGAGGCGACTATCCGCTTAGCACCCGCTCCCCCACCAATGAAAGTCTTGGTGATGGCAGTAAGCGGCCTTGATGCTGTGATGAAGATCTTTGCGCAGTTTAAAACTAAAACTTCGCTCGTGGCGTTTGAAATGTTTTCGGACAAGGCTTTGGCGAAGGTTCTTGAAAACACTGGTTTGCCAGCTCCTCTTGAAACTCAAGCTTCCCACTATGTTTTGGCCGAAGTTGAAGTTCGCAATGAGACGGACGAAGAAAAAGCGTTGGAAGTCTTCGGCGCTTGTGCTGAAGAGGGTTGGGTTTTGGATGGCGTGATTTCACAGTCTGACGTGCAAGCGACAACATTCTGGAGATATCGTGAAGACATCTCTGAATCTCTGGCAAAATACTCTCCATACAAAAATGATATCTCTGTGGCGATCTCTAAAGTGCCACCATTCATGGAAGACCTTGATAAAGTTCTTTCCGGCGCTTACCCAACATGGGAAGTGGTTTGGTTCGGTCACATCGGTGATGGCAACTTGCACATCAACATTTTGCGCCCGTCTGGCATGACGAAGGAAGAATTCGTTAAAGAGTGCCGGAAAGTAGACGTCATGGTGTTTGAAGCGGTGAAGAAGTACAAAGGCTCCATCAGCGCTGAGCACGGTGTGGGTCTGACGAAAAAGTCCTTCTTGAACTACACACGCTCCGAATCAGAAATCGAAATGATGAGAGGGATTAAGAAAGTCTTTGATCCTGATAACATTATGAATCCTGGAAAAGTAATTTAATAAAAAAGCCCGAGCAATGATCTGTCCCACAAACGGGGCACAGATCTCAATCGGGCTTTTTTATTTTTAAATT
>JAGIAF010000391.1 GCA_017745015.1 Bdellovibrio sp.
CAAAAAACCCACACCTTAGCAAAAAGATGTGGGTAATAGTAAGGATCAAACTCAGGGCTTTTTCTATTTCTAAATTCGAATCGTTTCAAGGAACTACGGACTGAATGAGTAGCTTGCGTTTTGACCACAACGGTTAAAGCCCGTGATAGTGATTGTTTGGGAAGCCCAATTACTTGGCCAACCGCCTGTATTCAAGCAATCATAATTGGTACCACTGATCTGACAAACTGCGGAGCCGACGCCGGCGCCATTATCTTGGATCAAGACAGCGGATGAGGAAGCAACACCTCTATTAACCGCAAATGTCGGAGCATATGAAGACAAGCTGCACGCTTGAGAAACATAGTCTGAAGAATACGGATTGTTAACAGATGGACGAAGACTGATCTTGATACCGTTACCATCCAAATACGTTTTCGTACTGTAGTTATAAAGATAAATACGCAGATCTCTTTGCGCCGTCAAAGAAGAACGAACCGCCACTGAAATGTAGAGATAATTGCCGTCCGAAGCGAAAAGACCTTGCGGTGCAATTACGTAGGAACCACCCCCATAAATCACCCACATCCAATTTGTTAAACTGCTCAATGAGGACGGTTTTGCCACACGCAACGTGATGTTCTGACCTGAAGATAAAATCACTGGAGTTGAAGACGGATATGGAATATCACCACTCAAACCTTCCGCAGAAGTTGTGGATGACGAATCAGACGAAGAACCCGCCGAGCAGTTTTGAAAACTCACTGCCACTGACGCAAGCGCCAGCACTAATACACTATTCGCGAAAAACTTCTTACTTGGCTTCATGGAATTCCCCCAATATTACATACATATCTTCGGCTAGTTTTGAGAATTTCTGTTGGGTAATTTCGCATTTACTGCACATTTCTGCTACGGCAAATCTCAGAGTGAGACATTATGCCAGACCAACTATTTTTCCGTTCGCATTTCCACTGTGACTACACATTTGTTCTCTAATCTTGAGTGTAAGGAGAGACTTATGAACATTAAAAAACTATTTATTCCTAAAGTATCCTTGGTAGCCCTTTCAGTACTTACACTCCATACCGCATCTTACGCTCAGGCTGACGACAGCAGCCGTCCTTCCCGCGAGCAAATGCATGCGGCCTTTGAAGAGTGTGCTTCCTCTGCAGGATTGGAAAAGCCAGCTGCGGGTCAACGGCCCACAGCTCCCACAGAAGAGCAAAGAGCTGTGATGGATGCCTGCCTTAAAGAAAAAGGAATCCAGCCCCCAAGTCGCATGGGTGGCGGTCCTCGTGGCGGTGGCCCGAGAGAGCCTTCCTCAGCACAAAGTGGCGTTCAATAACTTAGATAAGATTCAGAATCCCCGCGCGTGAAGCGCCCTCCAAAAGGTACGGGCATACTTCGATTTGAGGGAATCGAGTGTGTCCGTACCGAACCTTACCCAATACTCTTTTTTTAAATTATTTTCCGCCCGTGAAATTCAGAGACCAGCTTGTGATAGTACCGGTGTTGCCGCCCAGAGCATCAACCACTCGCAGCTTCCAAGTACCTGCTGATTTTTCTTGATAGAAAGCATTGCTCAGAAAGATATCGTTATCGTAGTCAGAGATTCCGACCAAAGAATTTCGCGCGTTGACCAAGATACTTTTCGTACCCGACGGAGATGTTAACTCCAACGCCAACTCTGAAATATTCGGATGAGTGACAGAGATTTTCAAGCGCACACTTTCAATTTTAAGATTGTCGGCTGAGGCCACAACCATAGAGCTCTGCCCGCCTGTTGCCGAGTTGTCTGGAATTCCAATAGAGAGTCCCGACAATGTGTGCTTGCCCCAAGATTCCTCGTTATAGCTGCCAAGATTTGACGTGTATTTTTGGGCCATTTTCACAGCGGCATCCACGTCGACTTTTCCGAAGCCATACCAGTTTTGGAATTTAAAACCCGCACCGTTCACGATCCACGGCATCTCCCAAACATAGCCTGATGGCAATGAGACTCCTTTGGGATGACTGATTCCACCTGTAGTGACGTAATCCATGGGAACGGCGGTTCGCGCCAGAATATACTTAACATCGCGCCAAGTGAGTTGGGGATTTGCTTCTAGTATTAATGCCACCGCCCCACTGACTGTGGGAGCTGCCGAAGAGGTCCCGTTGAAAGTCACGGTATAATTACACTGTGAATTCTGGCCTCCACCTTTTTGAAAGGAAATCGTCGTCGATGTTGAACTTTGTGACCAACCGGCACTGCATCCCGTACGATCCGTGGTGAACATCGCGGGAGAGGTGTCACCATACTGCCCACCGAATCCCGAAATCCAAACATTAGATCCACCGGATGAATAAGAAGCAGAATAGCCTGTGGCATTCAACGCTGACACTACTATCGTATAAGGATTCTTGTTATCACCGTCAAAATTTGCATTCCCAACACAAGCCACTGACGTGTTGTTATGACAACCTACCGAGAAGTCATTCCCAGCGGCTTTCACAAGGATGGCACCTTTTCCACCACGATTATCTGTCACCGCAGTTTTTAAAAAACCTTCATAAGTTGTATCCGGATCACTCAGATTATTTTGATCGGTTCCCCAACTCATATTAAGAACGTCAAAGTCACCGCTGGCCTGATCATAAATCTTGGCGTTTGTCTGCGTCACGGTAGAGCTTAAAAGATTTGCGACTTGCAAGGAAGCTTTGGGAGCAACACCTCGGGAACCTTTACCGTTCCAGCCCACGGT
>JAGIAF010000392.1 GCA_017745015.1 Bdellovibrio sp.
GGTATAGCATGCCGAACAGCCCAGAAACGGACCGTTCAAACGAAATTGGTTCTTATATCTATCCTGAATATGGCTTTAATGAACAATGGGCTTTTGGTTTGCGTGTCGACTTGTTCACTGACTTGAGCATGAAGTTCGATGATGGCAGCAAGCGCGATAACTTGGATTATGCGTTCGTTCCAACTTTGACTTACAAAAACTCCGAGTTTGTGACATGGCGTTTGGCATACACTCATGAAGTGAACAACGTGGCCTTGCAAGCCGATCAAATTAACAGAATCATTGAATTGCAGTTTGTCGCCATCCTTGGTGCTCACCCTGCTCACTCTTTCTAAAGAGGATCACACATGAAACAACTTTTAAGTCTTTTACTTGTTCTTTTCTCTGTAAACGCATTTGCAAAAATCAAAGTCGTTGCGACTTTGCCTGATATCGCCGAAGTCGTAAAATCTGTCGGTGGCGACAATGTGGAGGTCTCTTCACTCCTTACTGGTGGAACTGATCCACACTTTGCGGATGCCCGTCCCGACTATATTTTAAAAGTAAATCGCGCCGATGTGGTTTGCTCGGTAGGACTTGATTTGGAAATCGGTTGGCTTCCTAAGGTTTTGGAAAAAGCCAGCAACGCCAAAGTTCAACCTGGCAGTCCCGGCTATTGTGAACTTGGAAAGTCTGTGAAGCCGTTGGAAATTCCAACTGGCGTGATCAATCGCTCGTTAGGTGATGTTCACCCTCATGGCAATCCGCACTTCACTTTGGATCCTCTGAAGTTGTCTGAGTCCGGCGCCGAAGTAGTTCGCGTTCTTTCAGAAGTCGACGCGGCCCACGCTGCTGACTACCAGAAAAATTATGATTCATTCAAAAAGAAAATGGCAGCCCTTCATGAGCAAATGAAAGCCAAGGTGAAGAAAGTCAAAGTCATGGAATATCATAAGGAGTTTACTTACTTCTTTAATTCCTACGGTTTGGAATCGGCGGGTTCTTTGGAAGAAAAACCGGGAATGCCACCTTCTGCAACTCGCATTGCTGAGGTCGCTAAGGCTGCCAAAGCGAATAATGTGAAAGTCTTGTTTGCCACAGCTTCAGCTCCTCATAAAACATTGGAGCGCTTTCAAGAGCTTTCAGGGATTTCCGTGGTAACAGTTCCTTCTTATGTTCAGTCATCGGGCGATGCGAAATCAGTTGAAGCTCTTCAGAATCTTCTGGTGAAATCTATTCCATGAGTGTTCTTTTAGAAGTTAAGGGACTGCAAGTCCTTACCAAAAATAAAACTAATCTTTCCCCGGTAGTGAACTTTGAACTTAACTCTGGGGAAGTTCTTTTTTTAAAGGGTGAAAATGGTTCGGGAAAAAGCTCGATCCTTAAAACACTCCTTGGACTGCATCCTTACTTCTCTGGTCGGTTCCAATTCCACGTCGACATCAGCGACATCGAATATCTGCCACAGCTTGGAAATTTGAACTTTCACTTACCTCTGACCTTGGCAGATATGTTGGGTGAAGCGCAAAGCTCCCCCTTACTAAAAGGCCTTGATCTGAATAAAAAATGGAACACAGCAAGCGGTGGTGAACGTCAGAAGATTCTTTTCTCTGCCGCCCTAGCAAAGCATCCACGCATTTTGATTTTGGACGAGCCTTTTAATCACGTCGACACTGAAGCAGGCCACCATCTTGAAGACGGTCTCCGTCAGTATTTGAAGGATCACCCTCAAAGTGCCATGATCTTAGTTTCTCACCGCAATTTAAGTGGTGACGGCGCGAGTCTTCGCACCTTGGAGATTCGATGAACTTCTTAAGTCTTCTTGAGATCTACAAATGGTCGTTGCCTGCCAGTGTCCTGATGGCTGCGGCTTTGTGCTTGATTGGTGCCCAATGGACCGCTCGCGAGAAAAGTGCGCAGATCTTCGTGTTGGGACAAGGTTCTTCTTTGGGGATCGTGCTCGGTTTGGTTCTGAATATTCTGCTAGGAACGGACTTTCATTGGTTGAGCTTGATTGGCGGTCTGAGTGTCGGCGGTATCACGCTTTTGCTCTCGGATCTTTTGGTACAAAGAAAGTCTGATCGCAATCACATCTATCTGACTCTGTTTGTGGTGTTCTTGTCGCTCACTTATCTTGCGACCTCTTTGACTCCGTCCCTTGAAAGCCATATGGCATCCGCTTATTTCGGAGATTTAGCGACGATGAGTGATGGTGCGGCACAACTGTCGTTGTTGGGTGCTCTTTTGTTTATCGTTTTTGTGTTGAGTAGTTGGAAACAGCTGACCTTAATTTCCTTCCAACTGGTGAATCAAAGCTTTATTCATCGTCATTGGAAGAATCGCATATTTGATGCTGGCACTCTGTTGGTTACGACTATGGCGATTCAAAGTATGGGATACTTGTACACCATGGGTTCGCTTTTTATTGCGACAAGTTTTGCTTCCTCGCGCAGTCGCAATTTGCAAAGTTATACAATTCGAATTGTCCTGATTTCCGCTGTGGGAAGCCTTTTGGGGTTCAGCGTCTCGTTGTTATCCACAATTTTGCCCACAGTACCTTGCGTGATGCTGGGGCAAATTTTGGTGGGACTACTGACTTACATGAAGAAGTAATGGAATGACGGTTGTGTTTCGCGCTTTTGACCGTCCAAATTGAACAGACAAATCACTTCAGTGCGCACGCCCGGCTTCACGTTGAAAATAGTGAGGTCTGCATTCTCGATAATCTGATGCAAGC
>JAGIAF010000393.1 GCA_017745015.1 Bdellovibrio sp.
GGACGTAATTCCCAGCTTTAGAAATCACGCGGATTTCTACGTTCTTTTCGCCACTCGCAATCGCCACAAGCTTGCTTTGGCTGATTTTGATTTCGTGGAAGTGGGAGAGTTGAGCTTTCTCGTCAAAGCTGTACTTGGCGATAAAAGTCTTAAAGCCTTCGATGTCGTAGGAGTCTAAATCCACCGGCGTCGTCGTTAACGTCACTCCTTCTGAGGGAGGTTGAAGCAAGGCTTTTATGGGAATACTTAGATAGTGGAAATGCTCAAAGAAGGGAGAGTCTTGGGTCTCGACTGTAAAATCTGAGTCGTGAGTGAGACAAAGTGAGACAGCTTCTGTCGAAGCGGTCATTAGGTTGCTCAGATTAAAAAAGTCGCGACGAGAAAAGGTCATAACTATTTACCTGCGCGGCCGCGTTGGATTTTAACTTGAGCGGAGCGAGACGCTGTAAAATAGAAGTAGTGAGCGATGTTGCCTTTTGGGGTCATCACTGTGATCTTCACTTCCTTTTCACCACTGGCAATGCGCTCTAATTCATCCTTTGTAAATGTAACGGCATGGGAATGAATGCGAAGGCTTGCACCATCAAGACCTGTTTCTTTGATAAATTCAGCGAAAGCTTTTTCATCCAGGGAGTTTTGATCAAGCACGCTTGTGCGTGTGCTGTAACCTTGTTCCGGCGGGGCAATCAAAATTGAAATTGGAATTGCGAGGATGTGAAAGTGTTCATAGCGTGCGAAGTAGGTCGCCTCTGCTGTGACTTGATCCATGCGGATAAGGCAGAGATCTTCTTTTTTGTCAGAAGGGGATTCTGCCGCAAGGGATTTCTTTGAAAGCAGCAAAGAAGTACCCGCTGCAACTGCACTTGAAAGGATGAATTTTCGTCTGTTCATAGGAGAGGTTTTAACAGACTTTAACAATAGTTCAGAGGGCTACTAGGAATAAACTGTGCAACCCATAGTTTTGGAAGTAACAGTTTCAGAACTGTCAAAAAGTTAGACGGCTAATTTATGCCACTGCATTTTCCAATTACGGTGAATAGCAAAAGCCAGGTCTGAAGGAAGACGGGAAGGGGAGTTTGAGGGCGTTTCTCAATTTCCTTGAGGATTTTAATCAGGACATGGAGTTCAAGGCCGTATCTGTTAAATCTTCGCCTCGAGGTGAGGCCTTGCTCGAGGATTTCTTTTTTTAATTCCTCAATAACAAGTGTTCGTTGATGCTTGCTCAGTTCGAAGAGGTCTTTCTTGTCGAGCAGTTCGATGATGAGATCTGAGCTTCTCCACAGGAGGATCTCGCGCACCCTGTGCAGCGTTCTTTTTTCCATGCCGTATTCCCTTTATCTAGTAACGTACAGTTCCGGAATATTCACGACGGTTCGTTTAGTCATAGACTACCGGAGGTCTTTGCGATTCACCTCATCAAGAAATTTGGATACTCACCTTGAGACAAAGATTTTTAAAACTGAGAAGTTATTTAGAATGAGTTTGTTTAGATCCCGAAGAAGTATCGCAACATAAATGCTGAATTTGTTAATTTTCATTCTCAAGTAGGTTGTCTTTCGGCACAATTAAGGCACTTATGAAAAATGCATTTCTTCGTTCGTGGCTCTTCATTGTTGTGATGTTCTCTGCGTCTGCTGGCTTTGCGCAGCTCTTCGGGGGCGTCATGACTCCTCCGGGAAAACAAAAAACCTACATAAGTTATTCGGGCTCTGTTCAACCTGATACGAAGTTTGAATCCGAAGACAATAAAGCGAGTCTTAATCGTGGCACCTTCACGGTGGGTGGACCTGTTTATCAAACCGAAGAGGAGAGTTGGACTGTTACGGGACTTGGGCACTGGTTGGATCTTTATCCTGACCAGACGACGATGCCAGATCTGTATCAGTTCGACATTGGCCTAACGTATTCTCGCACTTTAGGTGGTGGAAAGTTTTGGGCGGTGAATGGGAATTTTGGTTCTGCCAGTGATAAGCCTTTCAAGGATCCTTCAGTTAATACCGCAGGGGCGAACTTCTTTTACGTGAGCCCCGAAGATCAGGTGCATACTTGGATTTTTCTTGTGAACTGGTCGAACAATCGTCCTATCCTGAATAATATTCCGATTCCAGGTTTTGCCTATGTCTATACTCCATCAAAAACATTCCGTGGAACTTTTGGTTTTCCATTTGCGATGCTTTATTGGGAGTTCGTCGATCGTTGGAGTTTGAATCTCTTTACATTGATTCCTTGGGTTGTGAAAACATCGGTAGATTATTCCATTCAAGGTCCGATGAAGCTGTCCTTGGGGCTCGATTTCTCGCAGTCGACATATTACATCTATGAACGTCAGAATCGCCAGGATCGTTTATTCTATGATGAAAAGAGAGTTTACTTAGGCTTTAAATCTCCGCTGAGTGAGAAATTGATGATGGAAGTTGAAGGAGGTTACTCCTTTGATCGCAAGTATTTCTCTGCGGAAAACTACGAGACACATCCGAAGGATGCTGTGTATCTTGGAACAAGTCCATACCTGAAACTCTTGCTGACTGCAGCGTTCTAGGAGCTCGCGTAATTACAATTTAAACAGATTTTAAAAAGAGATTTCATCACTTCCAGGGGCAAGTTAAGACCAATGCCACGGAGGAATAATGAAATCTCTTTTTGCATTTTTAAGTGTCGTATTTGCGATGAATATGGCCTCTGCGGCAGAGACAGCATGTAC
>JAGIAF010000394.1 GCA_017745015.1 Bdellovibrio sp.
GCTTTTTGAGCTATGTAAGTCGTACCTATTAGTGGGTGAATTTTGATTTGATAGCGTCGATGCCGCTTTCAAATTTTTGCTCCATTTTTGCCATGAAGCCCTTGGCTTGTTCATCAGAGATATTGTACTTAGTCATCAGTTCATGAACTTTCTGCGAAGCGGCTTCTCTCGACATTCCCGTTTTTTCGGAAATGAGATTGATCAAATCATCAGGGCTTTTCATGGCGTCTTTGATTTGAGCTTCTGACAGATTCAGGTTTGAAAACTGACTTTTTAGAGCGGACGAGATTTCACCAAATTTGCTTTCAAGAGACGATGGGGACGATGACTGTTGGGGCTGTTGTTGATTGTCCATAAAATCTCCTTTCAACTTTATGGTTCAACTTAATCCTTATCCTTTTGCATTCGCGTGTATACCTAGACCACGGGTTTCTTCCCTAAAATCCACTGGACCTTTCCATGGCACCGCCAAACTCTCACGCCAAATCTTTGACTGCCGTCATAGAATTTTTGGATGGAAACATTTTCCGGGGAGGCAAAATTTGCCTGAAATCAAATATGTTGGAGTGCAGGAAACCTGACTGGACCAGAGTCCTGTTGGCACTTGTGTTGCTTACATCTTCACTGAGACCACTCCCTCGTGGTCGTTCATCATGGAGGATGAATGGCAGAAGAAAAAGCGGCAGCCGCGGAAGCGTCGGCCCCAAGCAGCGGTTCTGGACAAAAGCCTATACTTCTTATCGCGCTAGCAGTGATCAATATGCTCATTGTCGCTGGCGTTGGCTTTATGCTTTATAAAGGTAAGCAAAAAGAAGCAGCTGAACCAAAAATTGAAAACGTCATTAAAGGTGAAGCAGAAGCTCAACATAAAGAAGCCACTGAGGAAAAAGAGCTCGTGGGCAAAGTTGTGCCTCTTGAAACATTCATCGTCAATCTTGCGGGATCTAAAGGTCGTCGCGTTGCGAAGGTCAATATTGAGCTTGAGCTTAAAGGTGATAACGCCGCGGAAGAGATCGACAAGCGTAAAGCGCAAATCCGCGACATCATTATTATTATTCTATCCAGCAAGACTTACGAGGAAGTTTCCAGCCGCGAAGGTCGTGATGGTTTGAAAAATGAAATTAAAGACACGATCAATTCCTTCCTGGTTCAAGGGAAGATTTCGAACGTTCTTTTCACTGAGTTCCTCTATAACTAAGGCAGGGCTATGAATCAGGTACTCTCCCAAAGTGAAGTGGATGCACTCTTAGCCGCGGTTTCCGATGGGGATGTCGCGTCTTCGGATACACCCAAAGCCGCTGAGTCCTCGGGCGCGGGCAAGGTCGATGAACGTAAGATTATTTCTTACGATCTGACGAGCCAAGATCGTATTATCCGGGGCCGTCTTCCACAGCTTGAAGTCATCTACGAAAAGTTCATGAGAGCTTTCCGTGTCTCTTTGTCTTCAGCTCTTCGTAAAATCGCTTCGATCACACTCACAGGAACTGAGTTCTTGAAGTTCGGTGAGTTCATCAACACGCTTCCGATGCCAACGTGCATGTGTGTACTGCGTTTTGGTAACTTGCGTGGTTCGGCGTTGTTCGTCATCGAAAGTAAATTGGCTTATGCCTTGGTTGATAGCTTCTTCGGCGGAGCGGATCGTCCTTATACAAAAATTGACGGTAAAGACTTTACCCCAATTGAACTTCAAATTGTCCAAAAAGTCGTAGGTCTTGCAATTAATGATCTTGAGGCCGCTTGGGCATCTATTGAGAAAATCGGTTGCTCTTTTGTTCGTACGGAAGTGAATCCACAGTTCGTAGGTATCGTACCTCCGACTGACGTGGTTATTGCTTCGACATTCGACGTAGAGCTAGAGAACGCGTCAGGTACGGTTTCAATCGTAATCCCTTACGCGACAATCGAACCGATCAAGCAAAAGCTTTCTACAGGTTTCCAAGTTGAGTCAGATCAAACAGATAAGAAGCTTTGGACTTCAACGATCCAAGAGCAGCTTTTGGAAACAGACCTTGAGATCAAAGTGAATCTTGGTGAAACGGAGATCAAACTTCGCGACATGATGGGCTTGAAAGTGGGCGACGTTATTCCACTGGATCAAGATGCCTCTGGTGAGTTCGAAGTTGAAGTTGAAGGCGTTAAAAAGTTTTTAGGTTATTACGGCATACATCATGGAACCGTGGCTGTCCAAGTGACTCGTCCGGTAGTTAAGTAGGGGGAAAGATGACAGAAGATAAATTGGACGATTTGGCAGACCAGTTAATGGCGGAAGCCTCAGGAATGGCTGCGGGCAATGGCGGCAAAAAGGCTGACGATAATAACTCTCAGCACAAAGACAAGAATTTGAATTTGATCTTGGACATTCCATTGAAAGTAACAGTGGAGCTGGGTCGTACAAAAATGCCAGTAAGCGAATTGTTGAACCTTACTCAAGGTTCAGTAATCGAATTGAACAAGCTTGCCGGTGAGCCGATGGAAGTTTACGTGAACGACAAATTGATCGCCCGCGGTGAAGCCGTCGTCGTCAATGAGAAGTTCGGTGTTCGTTTGACTGATATTATTTCTCCAGCTGAGCGCGTAGAACAGCTCAGATAAGAGGTATTAAATGCGTTTGTTGCTTTCCCTTCTTTTTGTGATTTCAGTTTCTGCACATGCAGCAGATGAGGCGACCCCTGC
>JAGIAF010000395.1 GCA_017745015.1 Bdellovibrio sp.
GAGACAGGAATAAAGACGATGCGTCTCCACGCAAGCGTCTGATGGTTCTGCCATTCTTGGATGTTTCAGATCAAAGACCTCAAAGTTTGCGAGACCGTGCCCGTTCTGCGTTTATCGTGGATCTTAATCGCTCTGGTGATTTGATTGCTTTGGATAGCCGTGAATTGAATTTGGATCTTTCAAAAATGATGGATCCGGCGGGGGGCTATAAAATGGCGGACGTATCTAAAGCGGCTCAAGCTTTGGGTGTAAATGCGATTTTAGAAGGTAAAATTCTTGATATCCGTATCAAAAGAAAATCTGAAAATGTCGGCGTTGTTCGTCATCTGACTTCTGCGTTTGAAGTTGTCGCGCAAGTTCGTGTGGTCACGGCGCGCTCGGGAAAAGAAGTTTTCAACACTATCAAAACTGTGACTTTGGAAGATCAAGGTGTGCGCGTTGCGGAACGCGTGGAGACGGATAAGTTCTTACAAAATAATCCAGAAATGATTGAAACCATCGTGAAAGATGCGTTCTTGGATTTCACACCCCAAGTCCTTGGGGCCTTGGATAAAGTCTCCTGGGAGGGGCGTATTGCTGCCATTAATGGTGACCGCATTTACCTCAACGTCGGAAAAATTTCAGGCCTTCAGATGGGTGATCTTTTGAAGGTCATGGAAGATGGTGATGACGTTTACGATCCTGAATCTGGAACACACATCGGTCGTGTCCCAGGTCGCGTAAAAGGCACTCTCGAGGTCATCAGTTATTTTGGAACTGACGGTTCCATTGCGATTGTTCACTCGGGTTCTGGGTTTAAGGAAAACGATCGAGTCGAGCTCTACTAAAAATCTATAAATTTACCTCTGTTTGCAAACGTTAACTCATTGAAATCTTTCAGAGGGACATTGGATCTATATTTGTTCTGCGCTACAGTCAAAGAGTGAACAAGCTAATTGCTATTTGTCTATTATTGTCGTTGTCGTCTACTTCCTACGCGAAAAATTGGAAGGTGGCGGTGTTGTATTGGAGCATGAAAATCGAAGGCCAAGTGGCAATGCGCAAAGGCTTCGATGAACTCGCTCTGCAATTTAACAAAGAAAACAAAGGTAAAGATTCAATTACAATTGTTCCTTATGTTGCCGGTGAAGGCCGTAAAGGAATTTTGAATCAAGTATCGCAAATGCAAGAAGCTTTGAAGTCAAAGCCTGATGCAATTGTTATTCAACCAACTGACAACTCCGCTTTGGCTGAAGGTCTTCAAGCTGCCAATGCACAAAAAATTCCGGTGATCGCTTATGATCAATACATCGTTAATGGAGAGCTCACGGCATTTCTTACTAGTGCAAATTATCATGGTGGTCGCGATAACGGTGATTATCTTGAGACTCTGTTTAAGAAAGATGACAACATTCGTATTGCGGTTTTCGAATACCCTGCGGTGTCGTCAACAACGGAACGTGTCGATGGATTCTTCGATGCTCTTCGCGCTAAAGGAAGAAAATTCCAAGTTGTGGGTCGTTATCAAGCTGTGGATCCAGACTCGGGCAAAGAGGCCGTTAAGAAGTTCCTTAAAGACTTCCCAGCTAAGAACAGTGTCGATGTTGTATTTACCGTAAATGATGGTGGTGGTCTGTCAGTCGTAAAAGAACTCTACGCTGCAAAACGTACTGAGATTAAGCATTTTACTTTTGATGGTGACCCTCTATCGGTGGACAACATTAAAGCCGGTCGCCTGACGGTGATTGATTCTGCTCAATTCTGTGGTGAGTTGGGACGTGAAACTTTCCGAGCTTTATCGAGTGTGCTTCGCGGTCAAAAGGTGGAAAGAAAAATTCGTGTTCCGACATTCCCGATTACAACAAAGTCCGTGGCAGATTATCCTGGTTGGATGGGTGTGCCGAGTGCAAGTCTGAAAAAAGGTTTGATTAAGGCAGCACCCAAAGCGGTGCACTTAGAGAGTGATAAAAACCAAAAGCAAATTCTGCGAATTGGAACAGCGCCGCTATGTCCATATATCTGCGAGAAGTCTCCAGGGGTATGGACTGGTTATCTTTTTGATATCCTCGGTGAAGTGGCGAAGGATTTAGGCGTTGAATTGCGCCTGGAGAATGTCCCAAGTACACGCTTGGTGCAGAATTTGGAATCGCGACGCGTTGACTACATCATCGTTCCTGAGTTTATGGTGCGCTATCTGTCTAACATCTTGGTGGTGGGCCCTCAGTTGGGCGTGAACTATACGGGCGCTTTGATGTCGGCTCAAAGTAGTCAGCCGATTTTGGATAAGCAAACTTTGAGTAAGATGAGAATTATCTATTCAGACTTTGGAGCGGAAAGTGGTCGTCTGGAAACTGAGTTCAGTGCTCCTAAAATGAGTAAATTGACGGGTGCTGACGTCGCCGATCGCATGATTAGAATAATGGCGGATCGCCGTGCTGACGTCGCCCTAGGAGATTATAACGTCCTTCGTTATTCTATGGCGAATCAGAAGGTGGATCAGTTGAAGCTTTTGCCGACATCCGTCACAGGATTTAGCTTCTTGGTGCTTGTGGGGCTTCCTCGCAATAGCCAAGTAAACCTCTTGGGTGAGGGGTTGGATCAGTGGTTTGTCGAGTCTCGTAAAAATGCTCACTTAGACGGCATTCTCAAAAAGTACAATCTGACGGATTGGAACATCTGT
>JAGIAF010000396.1 GCA_017745015.1 Bdellovibrio sp.
CATCTGCGCGCGCATTTTTTCATTATCAGAAAGCCCCATCCATTGATGTACGATCAACACCGCCGGGCGTGGCGTTGTGATTGAATCGTCATAAGCCATGTAACCCTCAAGCTGGGTTTTGCCTTCTTTGTATTCGACATTTTCAGTTTTAATAGCCGCAAAAGACGTTGCACCCGCAAGTAACACCGCCAACGACATCAATCCTTTGATCACCATATAAACTCCTTTTGGTATATGACAAAAGTCTAAGTGGTCCAGGCCCCGCGGTCAAAAGTCTGTATTCAGTTGTGATAAAGAACACCTGAGGCCGCTCTGGACGAGGCCAAGAGTTAATAGCTGAATGCGTTATAGACAGCAAGTCTCCCTGATATGCTACAATGAACTCACTTATGGAATACCACAGGCCTTGGCCAACCACATTCTCCCCTTCACGATTGAATTTTAGACATCTATGACATTACTCATCGTCCTCTTCGTAGTTACCCTTACAGTTTCTTTCGTATGTTCGATGCTTGAAGCGACCCTTCTGACTTCGACTTCGGCTTACATTGCAGTCAAGGTAAAAGAAAACCGTCGCAGCGCTAAACTTCTTGAGCATCTAAAAGAAAATATCGACCGCCCGATCTCAGCAATCCTAACTTTGAATACGCTTTCTCATACGTTAGGATCTGCGGCGATCGCTTACCAAGTTCAAGTGAACTTTGGCGAGCAAGCCGTGACTGCGGCCTCGTTTATTTTGACTTTTATGATCTTGGTCCTTTCTGAGATCATTCCTAAATCCATCGGCGCTTCTCACTGGAAAGCCTTGATTCCATTCACTGCTTACACAATCCAATTGATGATCATCATGCTTTACCCCCTGGTCGTGATGTCAGAGTGGATCGGTCGCATGTTCCAAAAGAAAGACGATGATCCTGAAGTCACTCGCGAAGAGATCCTGATGACAGCGGAAATCGGTGTGGAAGAAGGAACTCTGAAAGGCAAAGAGTCGAACATCATCAAAAATCTTTTGATGCTCGATAAAATCTACGTTTCAGATATCATGACTCCGCGTTCAGTTTTTTTTGCATTGGATAAAGATCTGACCGTGGAAGAAGTCTTCAATAAGTACAAACCGCTGCGTTTCTCGCGTATTCCAATTTACTCCGGAAGCCTTGATAACATCATCGGCATGACCTTCCGATATAAAATCCACGAAGCGCTTTCCAACGACCAACACGATAAGCTTGTGGGCGACATGGTGACTCCGATTTCCAGCATCCCAGAGCGCATGACGGTGTCTCAGGTGCTTGATTACTTCATCAAAGAAAAAGAGCACATCGCTTTGGCTGTCGATGAATACGGTATCGTAGCGGGCCTTGTGAGCTTGGAAGACGCGGTCGAAACACTTCTAGGTGTGGAAATCGTCGATGAACTCGATAACGTCGAAGACATGCGTAAGTTCGCTCTAGAACAATGGCAATTGCGCAAACAAAAGCTTCGTAAGAGCTAAGAATGATCCTCTATTACATCCCCTGCCCTGATAAAGAGTGCGCTGAAAAAATCTCGCGCACTTTGCTTACCGAAAAAATGATCGGTTGCGCGAACATCATTCCCGGAATGACTTCGATGTATTGGTGGGAAGGAAAAATAGAGACAAGCTCTGAGTATATTCTGATCCTTAAAACTCTTGAAAGCTCTGACGCACGGAAAAATTTAGAAAAACGCGTGCAAGAGCTTCATCCTTACGAAGTCCCCTGCATCATGGCTTTGCCCGTCGCAGGAATTAACGATTCCTTTAAGAACTGGCTTGAACAAAACCTTAAATAAATCCAAAGTTAAATTCCGAAGGCACTACGACCGGAGGAAATCATGACTCGTCAAGAACTCGCTAAAAACATCTACGACATCGCTCACCTAACTGGGGAGTTCAAACTCCGCTCTGGTCAAATCTCAAACGAGTACTTTGATAAATACCGCTTTGAAGCTCAACCCACATTGCTTCGTGAAATCGCCAAACAAATGGTGCCATTGATTCCTCCCGGCACAGAAGTCCTTGCAGGCCTTGAGATGGGCGGCATTCCAATCGCTACAGCACTTTCGCTAGAAACTGGCATTCCGTGCGTTTTCGTTCGCAAAGAAGCCAAAGAATACGGTACTTGCAAATTCGCTGAAGGCTTAGAAATCAAAGGCAAAAA
Source organism: Bdellovibrio sp. (assembly GCA_017745015.1). GTDB lineage: Bacteria > Bdellovibrionota > Bdellovibrionia > Bdellovibrionales > Bdellovibrionaceae > Bdellovibrio. Next base: position 2,178 of record JAGIAF010000396.1, read on the forward strand.
AGTTTTGGTGATTGAAGATGTCGTCACTACCGGTGGCCAGGTTGTTCTGTCGACAGCAGATCTTCGTGGAATCGGAGCAATCATCACCCACGTACTGTGTGTGATTCATCGTGGACCGACATTCCCAGAACCGAAGCTTGAAGAAATCGGCGTGACTCTCTCTCCACTCTTTAAAAAATCAGACTTTCAATAGCTGAAAATAAAAAAGCCTCCAATCCGGAGGCTTTCTTTTTATTTTTCACCGACAACGTAGGCAATCCAGCTTTCACAAGATTCCCCATGATCGACACGGGTGAAGTTACCGTCACCAGAACCATCTTTTGCAGTTCCTTCCCAGTAAACGTGGCTTTTCGCAAAGCCCACTTCGTGCATGATCTCGCGGATCTCTGAAATGCTCCACAAGCGCCAGTCGTAAGTGAAGACTTGTTCAATCTTTTTACCACCTACGCGGAAGTGAATATGGAATACAGC
>JAGIAF010000397.1 GCA_017745015.1 Bdellovibrio sp.
TCATACTATTCGTCTCTCAACTGGTGACCGGCAAGTTTCAAGAACACGTCGTTCAATGTTGGCTTACGAATAAAAATCTTATCGCTAGCGATCAAGTCAACGACACGACGACCTTCTTGGTTTTCTTTCACCAATACTGACACTGTGTCTTTTATAACTTGATAAGCAAAACCTTCCGCGCGCAAACGACCCAAATAGTAATTCAAATCCACAGGATTTGTATCAAACTCGACAACTTCTTTACCGATCAACTCGCGAATCAAATCACGAGGCTTACCGATCGTTAGAATTTTACCGTCATCAATGATCGCCACGCGATCACACATTTGCTCCGCCTCTTCCATATAGTGAGTCGTCAGAACCAAAGTGCTTTTTTCAGATTTCAGATGCTTGAAGAAGTCCCAGATCCAAAGACGCGCTTGCGGATCAAGGCCTGTTGTCGGCTCATCCAAGAAGATCACTTCCGGAGAGTTGATCAAACCACGCGCAATCGCCAAACGACGTTTCATACCGCCACTCAGAGTTTCTACCGAACGATCTTGATACTCTTCAAGTTTCATCAAACGCAACAAGGCCTGAGCACGAAGATCGGCTTCAGCGGCTGGGAGATTATGAAAGCTTGCGTAGACGAGAAGATTCTCTAGAACTGTGAAGTCAGGATCGAGGCCGTCCTCTTGCGGGACGACGCCGATACGAGATTTGATCTCGCGGAAATTCTTTTTAACGTTAAGGCCGAGAACATAGAGTTCTCCGGAAGTAACGAGGGCTGAGCAATACATCATCTTCATTGCTGTTGTTTTGCCAGCCCCATTAGGACCTAAGAGTCCGAAACATTCGCCCTTGTAGATTTCCAGATCTATTCCATCGACAGCGACTTTATCGTCGTATTTTTTGGTTAGGTCTTTAATCTCAATGGCGACGTTCGTATTCATTATTCCTTCGCTGCTCTAGCACGTGCTGTTGGGCTTAGCTCGCGGCAACGAAGACGGATGTTCTTCGGAGTCACTTCGATAAGCTCAGAGTCTTTGATCCATTCCATCGCTTTTTCCAACGTCATTGGACGCACTGGAACTAGACGGATAGCTTCATCAGAACCCGAAGCACGTACGTTCGTCAATTTCTTCTCACGGCAGATGTTTACTTCTAGATCATTATCCTTAGCGTGTTCGCCAACGATCATGCCTTCGTATACGTCTTGGCCATGAGTTACGTACATGATACCGCGCTCTTGAAGATTCCAAATAGCAAATGCTGTTGCTTGGCCTTTGCGGTCAGAAATCATGGCACCATTCATACGGTGTTCGATTTCACCTTTGTATTGGTCCCAACCGTCGAATTGAGTATTCAAAAGACCTGTACCGCGAGTGTCAGTTAAGAACTCAGAACGGTAACCGATCAAACCGCGTGAAGGGATGCGGAACTCAAGACGAGTACGGCCTGAACCTTTTTGAACCATGTTCGTCATGACACCTTTACGTTTACCAAGTTTCTCAGTAACCGCACCAACGTAAGCGTCTTCGATATCGATAACTGCGATTTCCATTGGTTCCATTTTAACGCCGTTTTCTTCTTTGAAGATAACGCTTGGTTTAGAAACAAGAAGCTCGAAGTTTTCACGGCGCATTTGCTCGATCAATACACCCAATTGCAACTCACCACGGCCGATAACTTTGAACGCATCTGTGTTCGCAGTTTTTTCTACGCGGATCGCAACGTTGTACAACAATTCTCTTTCAAGACGCTCAAGGATCTTACGAGAAGTAACGTTCTTACCTTCCATACCTGCGAAAGGACCGTTATTTACCGAGAAGATCATACCTACTGTCGGCTCATCGACACGGATACGTGGCAATGGACGTGGATCAGCAACGGAAGTGATAGTATCACCGATAGTGAAATCTTCCATACCCGCGATAACTACGATGTCACCGGCGCCAACTTCTTGCGCTGGAACTTGTGAGTTCACTTTGTATTGGTAAAGAGCAGAAACTTTAACTTTCTTTTCGCCGCCAGCTTGAACGCAAAGAACGTCGTCACCAACTTTGATTGTACCTGCGCGCATACGACCGATCGCCAAACGACCTACGTAATCATTGTAAGAGATGTTAGAAACCATAACTTGCAATGGAGCGTTTTCATCGATTTTTGGAGGAGGAACTAGGTTAACGATTGCATCGTAAAGAACTTCCAATGAACCCGTGTTAACTGCTGGATCCAAAGTCGCCATACCTTCACGCGCGATCGCGTAAACAGTGTGGAAGTCACATTGTTCTTCAGTTGCTTCGAGGTCGATGAACAAATCGAAAAGTTCGTTGTGTACTTCTTGGATACGAGCGTCTGAACGGTCGATCTTGTTGATACAAACGATAACTTTCAAATTTTGCTCAAGAGCTTTTTTCAATACGAAACGAGTTTGTGGAAGTGGACCTTCAGAAGCGTCGCAAAGAAGGATACAACCATCAACCATGTTCAAGATACGTTCAACTTCACCACCGAAGTCACTATGTCCCGGTGTATCTACGATGTTTACTTTGATATCTTTGTAAACGAAAGACGCGTTCTTTGCCGCGATCGTGATACCACGCTCTTTTTCAAGATCCATGGAGTCCATAAGACGGTCATCAACGTGCTCATTGTCACGGAA
>JAGIAF010000398.1 GCA_017745015.1 Bdellovibrio sp.
ATGGAACAATTTAAAGGTGAGTTCATGCCTCGTTCTTACGTAACTAAGTTCCACCAAGAAGGCGAACGCGTTACGCACATGACGATCAACGGTTCAAAAACTGTTCACGCTCAGAATTTCATTTTTGCAGGCACTGTAAGAGATCTTGCTTTGCTTCTTCCTGAAGATGCAGTTTCTCAACGTGTTCGCTCTAAGCTTGCTAAGAATGAATACTGGACAGCTTTGTGCTTGGACGTTTGCCACAGCAAAGTCGTTACAGATTCAACAGCGATACACATTCTGAACGGAACAACTCAAGACGAAATCGGACCTTGTGCAGGTCGTTTCATGCCGGCTGTAGAAGTTGACGGTCAAATGATCCAAGCTTCTCAATGGATGACGTTCTTCGAAACTGAAGCAACAGATGATAGCGAAATGGTTGGTATGGCGTTGAAGAAAATCAAACGTCAAATCAAACGCGCTTACCCTGAAGCTCTTGATGACGTGAAATTGGAACGAATTTTTGTATCTCCATACATCGCTGGCAATGGCGATTTGAAATTGAGTGCAAACCAAACCATTCCAAGTCTCGAGAACTTGTGGATTGCTTCTGCAACTTTGAATGAACAAAAAAATCTTGTGGGCGCTTTGTTACAAGCTGAAATGATCGTCGCTTCATTGGGTTTCAAAATCGATGAAACAGCAACGACAGTTCAAGCTGAAGAAGAACCAACAGAACTTGAAGAAGCGAGCCTCTAGGCTCCCTCATAAGGCAGGGTGAACGTGAACGTTGTTCCTTCACCCAGCTGACTTGCCACCTGAATTTTCCCGCCCATCATCTCAACTAAGTTTTTCGAAATCAGAAGACCCAATCCCGATCCACCAAACTTACGAGAAATTGAAGCGTCTGCTTGCGCGAACGGTTTGAATAACTTCTCTTGAACTTCTGCAGAAATACCTACACCAGTATCTCTCACATGCCAGCGCAGCATAGAACTCTCTTTATCGTGCTCTACCTGGACGTGAATGCGGCCGTGGCTGGTGAACTTCACTGCATTACCAACCAAATTAATCAACACTTGGCGAATACGATGCGAGTCTCCCACTGCGATACTGGGCAACTCTTTCGCCAGTTGGATTTGCAGCGACAAACCTTTATCACGGCACTGAACCGCAAATATGCTATGCACATCTTTGTGCAATTCATGAATATCGAAGGGTTGCTTTTCAATTGGCAAAAGTCCGTTTTCAATTTTCGAAAGATCCAAAATATCATTCAACAGACGGAGCAAAGAATCCGAGCAGCGATGAATCGTCGATACATATTGCTTCTGATCTTCATCTAAATTAGTTTCCGACAAGATCTCCGTAAATCCCAAGATGCTGTTTAGTGGAGTGCGAATCTCGTGGCTCATGTTGCTCAAGAACATCGACTTCAATCCTGACGCGCGAACCGCTTCTTCACGAGCGATGATCAACTGATACTTCGATATCGCCATTTCCTTAAGATCGCGACGGATAAATCTCACACCGATGATCAAGCCTATCATTTCAAAAAGAATCCAGCCCGCATGTTCAAACCAACGGAAGCTAAACGCGCCGACCTCACCATAGATAGAAAGCGGCATGAAATGCCCACGAAGAGCGTGGTCAAAAACCGCCAAGGCTGCCGCCAGGGCAATGACTGAAGTGTCCTTATAAAAGGCCAATAAGGCCAAGGAGATCAAAATATGGAAATGGGTCTCAATTCGCCCGCCGCTAAGATGGATGAGCAGGACCGAAAAACACATCTGACCGGTGGCTATCACCATACGACTGAGCGTCGTCCCCGGCATCACCAGCACCAAAAAGATCGGCGGAAGCGCCAAAAATCCCCCCACCACTAAGGCGAAGAGGACATTGCCATCCATACTATAATATTGACTGAGAAGAGAATGCGGAAAGACCTGCCAGGCCATCAAGATAGCCACAAGCCATTGAATTCCCATAAGAATTGCAAAACTGCGGTCCGCACGAAGCGCGATCTCGTAGAGCTGCTGATCAAATATCTTGCGGACTTCAGGATGCCTTTTCAGGTCCATGCTGTGGTTCATACTTTCATTCACCTACGTACAGGATTGTTCCAATACTCTTTATTATCGGCTAATAACGCACATTGACTAAATAAATTTTAATCAACACGAGGTTGATGTAATAAAAGTCTCTCAAACCGAGACCAGACAAAGACTTCTTGCCCTGTATGTCACGCTATGATATCCCGTGAGTCCAACAATAACACACTCTTGAGCACTAACTGGTCCCCCAAGTACTGAAAAAGGGGGTCTTCCGGCGAAAAAAAGAAGCTGGCTCTGCACAAGAGGAGGAATAACCAGAAAGGAAGTACTACCATGGCACAAGTTACCATGAAAGAAATGCTAGACGCTGGCGTCCACTTCGGACATCAAACACAGCGTTGGAACCCAAAAATGAAACCATACGTTTACACAGCTAGAGGCGGTATCCATATTATCGACCTTCAAAAGACTGTTGTTCGCGCTAACAAAGCTGCTGATTTCGTAAAAGAAGTTGCAGCTAACGGTGGCCGTATGATTTTCGTTGGTACTAAAAAGCAAGCTATTGAGCCTGTTCAAGAAGCAGCAGCAAAATGCGGTCAATACTACGT
>JAGIAF010000399.1 GCA_017745015.1 Bdellovibrio sp.
CAAGGCAGCTTCGGTGAGCACGGTTCTAAAGGCGAACGCGGTGAAAAGGGAAGCTTCGGTGAGCACGGTTCCAAAGGTGAACGTGGCGAAAAAGGCAGCTTCGGTGAGCACGGTTCCAAAGGTGAACGTGGTGAACAAGGCAGCTTCGGTGAGCACGGTTCTAAAGGCGAACGCGGTGAAAAGGGAAGCTACGGTGAGCACGGTTCCAAAGGTGAACGTGGCGAAAAAGGTAGCTTCGGTGAGCACGGTTCCAAAGGTGAACGTGGCGAAAAGGGAAGCTACGGCGAGCATGGTTCCAAAGGTGAACGTGGTGAACAAGGAAGCTACGGTGACAAAGGAGAAAAGGGCGATCGTGGTGAACGCGGTGAGCACGGTACCAAGGGTGAAAAAGGAGAACACGGGGAACGTGGTGAAAAAGGTGAGAAGGGCGAGAAAGGCGAACATGGAACTCGTGGTGAACATGGGGAACATGGATCTAAAGGTAGCAGTTCTTACGGCACCAGCACTTACGGTACGACAAGCACAAATACAAGTGTAACGACAACGTCGACGGCAACTACAGAGACGGGCACAAGGGGCGAGCAAGAGACTTCCACGTCTACCTCGACGTCAACTTCGACTTCGACCAGTACTTCTACGGAGAGCACAAGCACTTCGACAAGTACTAGCACAAGTTCAACAGGTGGAAATCATGAGGAGAAGAACAAGCTTCGTGCGAAATTGGAACCGCTGTTCCATTTAGCGTTCGATTTTGGTTCTTATATCGTGAACTTGACCCCTCATGATATGCCACAGCCTTCAGCGGCAGTGGGTATGACGGCTTACGATTCGGCATCGACTCCGGCGCAATCAACGTTGAAGTATGGTGAGTACCGTGATGGTTTCCAAAAAACTGTTTACGGCAACATCGAAGTGGGCATTGGGGCTCAAGTGAAATTCTGGTTCGACAACGCAACGGGATTACTTGATTACTTCTGGGCTTACGTTGGCGTTTTGCCAGTTGTGGGTAAAGAAACATCTTCAACTCGTTATGCAAGTACTTTGGATAAGGCTTACAGCCTGGGTGGCCGTTGGAAGGTTCCTAAGTATGCAAGTGACCTCGACAAGTGGGATGCGGGAGATAGCATCACGTATGTTGGTTACGGTGGAATTATCTTCTTAGCAAACGCGGGTTTTGGACCGGTCGGTATCGGCACCGCGAAATTAGCTCGTGGTTCTTGGGAGACTTACGTCGAAAAAGTTGATGACCATATGGTTTACGTGAAGATGACAAGTGGTAAGCTTGATAATCTTTCGATCTTCACAAGTGTATCCATCATGTCTATCGGCAAAAACTACTTTAACTCAGCGGACGATGGATTCTCGTATCTATTCGACATGAGAACTGAGGTAGGTCGTAAGGCTTACGAAGATATGATTCGTGGTAACTCGTACGCGGCAGAGCAATTTGCGACAAACAAACCTAAAAACTTGGTTGAAGCGGCTCCAGTCATGAAAGTTATGACATTCAGAACAGTGTCGACAGGTCAAACTGTTAGCAAGGCTTTCGCGATTCCAATTATATGGGACCGTGTCTTCAGTAAAGGCCGTGTTCAGTCGTTCACGACTTCAAACTTGTACCTGAATCGTAACACCGCAAAAGTGCACTATGGTATCTTCAATGAATCAGACGATTCTCGTTTCTGGTTCAAACACAGAGAAGAAGACTTCATGTTCACTGGTGCGAAATACTCAGTTGAAAACTGGGATTCAAAACAACGCATGGATAGCATGTTCGGTAACTACAGCTATGCATTCCGTCATGAGAAGTCCAGCGATGAACGTCTCAGAAAAGGTTTGAAAGAGCTCGTACGCAAAACAGGCTTAATGCGCTTGATGATTAATATCCCGGATAACAATTCATTGGGTTATACAGGTGTTGAATTCAACGCGAAACTGGCTGAAGAGAACACTATGCGTTTGATGGCGGCAGCTCAAAGAATGTCTGAAAGTGAATTCGTCGATAGAGGTATGACTCTTCTGGATCAATACTTCAACAGAGGTGGAGACCCTTGGGATATCTGTAAGCTTCCAGGCTGTGAGATAAAAACGCGTCATGAAACATCTAGAGGTATGAGCAAAATGTACTCAAGCCTCAGAATGATGTACAAAACAATGACGGGTGATCCTCGCGCCTTCGCAGCAGCTTACGGTGCATTCGGAGAGGGAATGGCGACAAATCCATTCACTTTCCAATCAGCGTTGAGCCTTGCGGGTTCCGGTGTTCTGATCGACTTCTTAGTTGAAGGAACTAAGATCTCTATGTACTACAAACAATGGGTCACAGATTCATCAGGTAAATGGGTTGCGGCAGATAAAATGCCTGACTCAGATCTCTATCCTAAGTTCGAACCAAGAACACGCCACTCGAAAATCCGTGGTGTCGTGATTGGCAACAACCCTGGAGATGTGATGCCGCATGATGCGATTCCACTTATGCAGCCAGTCTCTTTCCAATAGACTTTGATTAAAACTCAAAGCAAAAAGCCGCTGAAGAAATTCAGCGGCTTTTCTTTTTCGGCTATTTGTATTTTAAAAATCACAGTTGGTGTTCCAATACTAGAGCTTCACTCATCAGATCGCCGACGAGCAGAGCAAGGT
>JAGIAF010000039.1:0-2688 GCA_017745015.1 Bdellovibrio sp.
GAACCCCAAGCGATTCATACCCGTATCAATTTTCACATGAATATCAATCGACGCGTGAGCAACATCTTCAAGGTATTGCAATTGCTCCCACGAGCTGACAACCGGTGTAAGTTTGCTTTTCACAAGCTGCTCAGCGCCCTCACGATCAAAACCGCGGAAGACCAAGATCTCAGCCTGCACGCCGCCCTTTCTGAGCGTAAGACCTTCTTCGATCAGGCAAACACCTAAGTGCTTCACACCGATTTTTTCAAGATGACGGGCAAATTCCACATCGCCGTGGCCGTAGGCATTGGCTTTGATCATCGGACAAAGAAAACGATCCGGAAATGCAGTTTGTAAGACACCAATGTTATGTGCCAAATTTTTTAAATTAATCTCAGCGTAGGTTCTGCGAAACATTTCCATTAAAACTCAATCTCTTAACTATTCAGCCGGTACTTCAAACTCTGGCTTGTGACTCTCTGGCGCTTTGTACAAGCAAATTTTATTTCCGCCCTTATCCACAATGTGAGTCAGAGCTTTCGTCGCCGTCTCGTCCAATCCTTTTGAAGAATCGCACAATGACGGATACTCACTCACACCCAAGCTGATAGAAATCTTCATACCATTATCCAAGAAAGAAGTTCCCTCTACGATACGGCGAAGTCTTTCAGCACGCAGTGCCGCACCTTTCTTCGAACAATGTGGCAACACCATGGCCATCTCGTTCGCAGCTGTGCGACAGCTGACGTCGTTCGTGCGACTTGTCTTGGCTATGACGGTAGCCAGAGATTTTAGCAACTCATCTCTCACCGCTTCACCTAAAGATGATTCAATCTCATATAAATCATCCATAGCGATCTTCACAACCGAAAGCGGCTTTTGTAAACGACGCGCGCGCGAAACTTCATCCTCAAGGATCTTAGCATAGTAATTTCGATTATAGAGTTCTGTAACGAAATCTTGGACTTCAAGAGAGTCGACTTTCTTTTCCAGAACCAAATGTGAGTAACAAAGAGAAAATAAACTGAACTCTTCCGTCAGCTGACGCGCAGAACGCTCATCCAAATTGCCTGAATAAATAAAAAGGCCTTCTAAGGAGTTGTGCGCATAAAGCGGAAGCGCCTTGGGAGGACTCAAGTGGAAGGCCTCGACTAACATCGCAGAAAAGCGCGGAGGCAAAAGCCCCATGGCCAACTGCCCGCCCAACTCCTTCAAGTCAGAACTTTCAAGCTGGCAGCCCACGCCTTGAATTTGCGCGCCATCAATACCATTGGCATGAGTCGCAACAAATGAACGCACCGAAGGTAAGAACTTAAAGAACAAGCACATCGTTCCAGAAATATTATTTAGGAACTTTTGAATCATGTCTTCTTTGCTTTGTGCCGACTTGTATTCATTCAAACGCACAGCCATTGCCGGACGATTCGCATCTTCTTCTTGATGCTTCATCGTCGTCACTGCCGCTGCATGGACTTCCGCCATTTGCGTTTTGGTTTGTTTTAAGTCGGAGTAAAGCTGTTCGTTTTGGTAAGTGAGATACAATTTTTCGCAGGCGTGATCCACCGCCCACACCACGCGAGATTCTAAAGAAGCCGCCTCGTCAGAAATCACATCCATGAAACCGAACGCTTGGTACTGGGAAAGAATGTCGAACTGACCCAACGCTGAAATCGCGATGAAGCGAATCTCATCATTAATCTTTTGCACATGCGTGACAAAATCACTCAAAGATTCACCCAACGCTGACGTTGCAAACACTAACAAGTGAGGAGGATTTTCTTTTAAACGTTGCTCAAGTTGTTCAGGGTCTTGAATAAAATAAGCGTCATAGCCGGCCTGTGAAAGATAAACTTTCACAGACGCACCCTGGTCCACGTCCGTCGTGAACACATAAATTGTAAACTGAGAGCTATGGTCTCGGATATCCAATTAAACCCTCTTTCCAGGTCTGCGAATCTCGACTTGGTACTCATCAAGCTGAGAAGTTTTACGAGCCGGCGGCGCCACTTTCGGCGCACCGACTAAATTCACTGGAGTAAATTCGTCATCAATTGGCGGAGGAGGAGGCATCTTCATACCTGCTGACACCGCACCCGCACCATTCATTGCTGGAGGTGGCGGAATTGTTGGAGCTTGAGATTCAACCACTTCCACTTTTTCTTCTGGAAGATCCAATAGTGTATCGATATTCACATCAAGTGGTGACGTTGGACCTACGGAAGCTTGCATTTTCATCTCCACAAATTCTGCTTCGGCTTCTTCGCGAGCCGGAGACTCCTGTTTCAACTGCGGTAACTCATGAGCGATCATCACTTCTTCAATCGGTGCCTTTGGCGCTGCCATCACAGGGGCTCTCATTACCGACATCGCTTGAAGTTTTTTAAACGTGATTGCCGTTTTCGTTCCTTGACCACGCTCTGAAGTCACTTTCACTTCGGCGTTGTGTTCTTTCAAAACACCGAAGGCCACGGAGAGACCCAAGCCCATGTGGTTTTGGAAAGAGCGCGTGGTAAAGAACGGATCAAAAATCTTTTCTAAGTTTTTAGGATCAATACCTTCACCAGAATCTTCGAACGTCAGGTGAATGCCCGTTTCATCTTCCATCAAATCAATTTTCAACTCTTTCTTTGGCATTCTCTCCATGGCTTCCACGGAGTTTGTCAGAATGTTTTCAAAAGCTTTGCTCAACGCTTCGGAGTGTAAATC
>JAGIAF010000039.1:2698-12788 GCA_017745015.1 Bdellovibrio sp.
GTAAATCAATCGCAGACGTTTCTTGGAAGTTACGAACCAACTTTACGCCTTTGCTATAAAATAAATTGTCCAAAGACTTCAAAGATCTTGCTAAAGGACCCTCCACTTTCATGGAGTTCTTTTCTTTGATTTCTTCGCCAGCGTATCCCAAAAGTTTATTTAAGATCTCGCGTGCGGCACGGGCCTCACGCAAAATGGAATCTGTGCTGTCAACGATTTCACTCTCAGGCTGCTTCGCTAAAATCATTTGCGAATAGCCCAGGATCGAACTCAATGGCCCGCGCATTTCATGAGCTAACGCCGAAGCCACACGCATGGACGTTTGCACTTTGTCGTTTTGAACAGCGTCTTCTGGAGCTGCGATCACAGTTTTTTCAACGGGCGGAGCCGCGTTGGCTCGTCTTTGTGCCGCCGCCAAATCCGTTTCCAATTTTTCAATTTTGTTTTCAGCAGGTGTCACCACCCACAACATCGCCGCAACGCCAACCAGAACTAAGCCCGCGCCCAACAACAAGAACTGCCACCAAAGACCGGTACGACCTTTCAAGGCTTCCTTCAAAGGCGCAGAACTCAAGACCCACAAGTTACTTTGCGGAACTTGTTCATACATACCGTACAGTTGAACATTCTTATCCGTATTGATCACACCGCCACCGTGACTCGCACCACTTTTCGAAGCTTCCTTGAAAAGCGGATCATCGCTCATCACTGTGCCCAAGTATTCAGGAACTGTGTGACCCACTGTCAAACCCGTCGTTGTCACAACAGAGAACGCACTCAAGGAACCACGCTCCGCATCGATCACCGATTGGAAAATTTCACCCGAACTGAAAAGCGCATAAGCACGACTGCCTTCGATCAAAACCACCGCCACATAGCGACCACGATTTCCATCTTGGAATGGTTTGATGAAATAGCGCATATCATTCGTGCGACCATCCAAACGACCGATCGCAGATTTCACGAAGTCTTTTGTCCAATTCGCCGCTTTTGAGTTATCGCGCGCCAATACGATTTGCGGATCCATATCAGAACCGGCAACAGTGAAGGAAGCCACCGCATAGTACGGCGCCAAAGTAGTCCAATTGATTTTTTCTTTTTTGAAGTTATCTGCGTTGAAAGTAGCAACGACTCTTTGCAAAGACTTAAGTTCACCCGCCAATGAATGATTGATAGAACCCAGTTGAGTACGTGTTTGAGCCTCAACCCAGTTCATGCGATCGCCATAAACGAAACTATCGGTTCGCCATAAAACGGCGCCAATAAAAATCGCTGCCACCGCTATCAGTACTGCGAGGAGTTTCACTTTCATCGAAGGATTCCTTCCTATAACTTTGCCACGCCATATTCCCTGCGTGAGTCTTTGATTTCATTGTAGTTTTAGAAACTGGTAAGAATCAAGCAAGACTCCTTTGCCAAAGGCATTTAAAGGGTTTAGAACGTCAGCATTATGAGTACCCACCGCAGTGATGTTTTGATTATTGGTTCCGGCACCGCCGGCCTCGCTCTTGCCCTCAAGCTAGCTCCTCAAGGTAAAGTTCTTATTTTGGCGAAGGAGCACATGACTGATACCAACTCCGCAATGGCCCAAGGTGGGATCGCTGCCGTCATGTCGGAACAAGACAGTTTTGAATCACACATCCAAGACACTTTGATTGCTGGCGCGGGTCTTTGCCATGAAACTGTGGTAAAGAATTATATTAACCAAGCCCCTGAACGCATTCAGGATTTGGTAAACTGGGGCGTTCATTTTGATCTCCGCAAAAAAGGCTCCGAAGAAGAGGATGAAGTTGATTTGACGCGCGAAGGCGGACACAGTTTCCGTCGCATTCTCCACTTCGAAGATCAGACCGGTTTGGAAATTCACCGCACACTTTTGAAGCGCGTTCGCGAAAACTCCAACATCACTTTGTTAGAACGCTACAATGCCATCGACTTGATCGTGAACAAAGAAGTCGATCCGATGGACATGGAACCGGTGACTTGCATCGGCGCTTACGCTTTGGATAAAAATTCTGGCGAGGTGCATACATTCCTCGCAAAAAACACGATCTTGGCGACAGGCGGAGCTGGGAAAGTCTATCTCTACACTTCCAATTGGAGTGGCGCGACCGGCGACGGCATCGCCATGGCCTACCGAGTGGGTGCGCGAATCGCGAATCTTGAGTTCATGCAATTCCACCCGACTTGTTTGTACCACAGAGAATCTCGTAACTTTTTGATCTCCGAAGCTTTGCGCGGAGAAGGTGGCGTGCTTATCGACAGTAGCGGCCAACCCTTCATGCAAAAATATCACAAGCTCGCTTCACTTGCGCCTCGTGATGTGGTCGCAAGATCCATCGACAATGAGATGAAAAAAACCGGCGCTGAGTGCGTGTACTTGGACATGACGAAATTAGATCGCGAGTTTTTAAAAAATCGTTTCCCGACGATCTACAATAAGTGCATGGAATTCGGCATCGACATGGCGAAACAACCCATCCCAGTAGTTCCTGCAGCACACTATTTGTGCGGCGGTGTTTTGACGGATGAGAATGGCAAAACCGACATTCCGGGTCTATGGGCCATTGGGGAAACCGCGTGCACCGGTTTGCATGGAGCCAACCGTTTGGCCTCGAATTCTTTATTGGAGTGCTTAACAACTTCACACAACTGCTCTGAACAAATCAAAGCTCATTGGAATGAAGACAAATTCTTCCACATGGAACCGAAAGCATGGACTCACCCTGAAGACACGAATGACGACGAGATGATCGTTATCACTCATATGTGGGAAGAAATTCGCCGCTTGATGTGGAACTATATGGGGATCGTGCGCTCGAATCGCCGTTTGGAACGCGCCCAACATCGCTTAGAAAATATTTTGAATGAAGTGAAAGAGTATTACTCCAACATGAAAGTTCACAGCGACATCTTGGAGCTACGTAATATCGCTATCGTCGCTCACCTCTCCGTCGAGTGCGCACTTCGCCGTCATGAATCTCGTGGCATTCACTTCAATTTGGATTATCCACAACAAGAACAAGAGCCTCACGATACCATAGTCGTGCGTGGCCTGATTTAGACCAGGACTTTTGAATTAGCTTGTTTTGAACTTTTTCAAGCGGCAATCTGTTGTTATGTATAAAAGATCAGAAGGCTTTTTCAAAGGTTTTGATGACACCAATTTGTTCTTTCAGGTTTGGGAAAATCCCAACGCCAAGGGAACAATCATCTTCACGCACGGACATGGTGAACACTCTGAATCTTATCACCGCCTTGTCGATTTCTTCGCCAATGATCAGTGGAATTTCTATGGCTGGGACCTTCGTGGTCACGGACATTCTGAAGGTCGTCGCGGCTATGCGGGCTCCTTTGATGACTATTGCGCCGATTACAAAATCTTTCTCGACACTGTCATGGCCAACGAAAACGTAAAAAAGAAACCGATTGTTCTGTACAGCCACTCGATGGGTGCTTTGATCCAAGTAAAAACTTTGTTGCGTAATCCCGATATCAACTATCAAGCAGAGGTGATCAGCGCTCCCCTTTTCGGTTTAGAAATGCCAGTTCCTCAAGTGAAGGCAAAAGCCGCCACTCTTCTGAACAAGCTGATGCCACAGATTACTTTGGGCAATGAATTGAATAACAGCATGCTCTCAAGCGACCCTGAAGCTCTTCGCGAGTACGAACAAGATACATTCCGTCACACAAAAATGTCGCCGGGAGTATTTATTGGCATGCTGGAATCATGGGCTTATGTGCGCCCCCGCGCGAACCAACTTAAAAAACCAAGTTTATTCATTCTTCCCGAACACGATCCGGTCTGCTCAACGCCGATTGCGAAGGAATTCTTCAACAACCTCGGCAGTTCACGCAAAGAAATCTATATTTATCCTAATGCTAAGCATGAAATCATTAACGATGTAATGCGCAACACGGCTTTTGCTGATATTAAGAAATTCTTAGACAGTATTTTGGAGTCCCGCTCATGAGATATCTTTTTATTTTGGCCTTCCTCGCTCTTTCAGCCTGCGCTACTTATGAGATCACGCCTTCGGGCCGCGCTCTTCGCACTGAAGACGAATATTTTGAAATCGTTGAGGACAACTCGGATCGCACGACTCGCTACTCAGGCCTTTACAATGTTCTTGAGATGCAAGGCACTCTTCTTAACACCGCAGTTTCAGAAGCTCAGCTAGATCAGCAAGCCCGCTATTATCTTTGGGACGAGACAAAGTACAATTCAGAGCAAACAAAGCGCCAAGAAAGCCTGAATCGCGAAACTGAGATCTTCCTTAGCTTCTTCACACCCGAACGCAAAAACGACGACATGGATAAGAACTCTACGGTTTGGAAAACATTCTTAGATGTAGATGGTCGTCGTTACGAAGGCCGTGTTACTAAGTTAAAAAAGGCTCTGCCTGAATTGACAAGTCTTTACCCCACTCACAATCGTTTCTTTACGCCTTATTCTTTGGTCTTCCCTGTGCCTGTGAAATCTATCGAAAATAAAGATATCAAACTGACCGTGACAGGTCCGGTGGGATCAGGCGTTCTGCACTTCAAACCTACGAAAAAGTAGCTCTTTAAAGGCTCTTCGGGGCATTTTCTTTGTCGACATACTTTAAAAGTATCTTCAAGAAAGTGCCATCCTTCTTCATCTCCGCAATCTGATTATTGATCATAGCAACGTCGCTTCTCGACATTCTTCTTTTCGAAGAAATATATCCGACATCCAGTTCCGCACCTTCATCAACAATCTGAACGGTTTCATCTGCCAGATTCATTTTCTTCCTAAAATACCCAGCACTCAGAGTGGGATAAAGAACCGCCTGAATACGTTTGTCTTTGAGCATGCGAAAGAGATTCTCAGGATCCGTCGTGGTCACTGTGCGCTGAGCTTTCACAAGCTTATCTTCTTCCGCCACACTCATGGCAGGACGAGAGCCAATGACTCGGCCGAATTTAATGGCTTTATCTTTCAAATAACCATCAACTGTTTTGTGCTTATTGCCCACTTCTTGAGTAACTGTTAAAGTTCGCCCACTCGTATAGAGGTGATGAAAATCCCCGACTTTTAAAAACTCATCACCAATGGCTACGACCAAGTATAGATCAATTCGCCCCAGCTCGATCTGTTTAAGAGCGGTTATTCTTGAATACTCTGTTTCAGAAAAAGTACAGCCAGTGCGTCGGGCAAGCTCTCGAGTGATATCATGAGCTACCCCCTTAATGCGTCCATCTTCGCGAAAAGACAACGGTGCATATGCCGCCAACCCCACGTCGTAGCGACGCTCACAACGAGGCTCCTTTGCTGCAAAGGCAAAGTAGGCTGCGAAGGCGACACCAAAAAGAGACAGCAGCTTAAGAAAAGCCATACTTCACTCTACCAACTATCGCTTGAATCGACGAGCGACTTCAAAGTCGAAAAGTGGCTTAACATATTTTGCGATCTTCAATCCAACCCCCGTAAGTCCTGAAGGCTCCAGCACTTCAAGATCGTGCAAAATCGCCTCGCGAATCATTTGCACATACTTCGCTGGAGACAAGGCCTCTGTTGGAATTTGGAAGGTTTTGCCGTAAAGATCCTCGATCTCTTTGAACATGCGAGTTTTGATTCCCGGTGTGATCAACAACAAGGTCGTCACTCCTGTATCGCGCAATTCTGTGCGCAGGCAATCCGTAAAGGCCGCTACCGCGGCTTTGGAAGCCGCATAAGTCGAAGCACTTGGAAAGTGCATATAAGCTGCAACACTCGAGTTATTAATAATTTTTCCGCGCTTGCGTGACAACATTCCCGGAAGCAAACCGCGAGTCAAATGAACTGTGGTATTCAGATTTACCTGAAACATATTATAAATATCATCCAACGATTGTTCTTCTAAAAGACCGCCCGTTAGCAAACCCGCATTATTAAACAAAATATCAATCGGAGTGTCTTTAAGTTGCTCTAGCAATTGCTCCACACCCTGACGTGAAGACAGATCGGCAAGCAATGTATTGATGGACTTTGCACCGGCGGTTTCAAGTTCTTTGATCAAGTCTTCATCTACCGCATTGCGAACAACGATGTGCAAATTGGCTTTGTCTTCGGCACACATTTTTGCAAAGGCGCGACCAATCCCGCGACTTGCACCCGTAATAAGAATATGTCTGTTTGCGATTTCCATATTTATCCTTCCTTGATCTCTGTGCTTGCAGGCAAACCCCAAGATTTCAGGATGTCTTGTTCATCAGAAGCCGAAGTTGATTTTTTAAACTTCGCGCCTGATTTTCCACTCACGCGACGTTGGCAAGAGGGCCAGTCTCTGTGTCTGTAAACCAAACCGCCGATATTGCTTAAATAACTAAACGCCGCTTTTTTCTCTGTCGGAGACTTCATATCCGGCAATGCATAGTCCGCAGGAGTTTCTAAAATATTCACTGGATAACTCTGCAGTGAGCCCTGATAAAGCTCGACATATTCTCCGCGAGAAAATGCCACTGCAATACGGTCACAACGTTCATTGCCTGGGATGCCTATATGACCGCGGCTGTAACGCCAATCAATCTTATCCGACGCCCCACGAGCTTGCACGACTTGCGCAAGTTCTGCCCAAATATCACGGTTTAGAACTTCTTTGCCTTCTGCTGTTTTCCAGCCGCGACTTTTCCAGCCCCAAATCCATTGTGTAATGCCACGAATGAGATATGTAGAATCCGTATAAAAGTGAACCGGACCTGGAATACCAGCGATTGCTTTCAAAGCTTCCAAGGCTGCTGTCATTTCCATGCGATTGTTAGTTGTCGGACGATCGCCGCCACCAAGTTCAATGACGGAGTTATCAGGCAATAGCACTATGGAACCCCAGCCACCGGGGCCCGGATTTCCAGAGCAAGCCCCGTCAGAGAAGATCTGAATATAGTTTCTTGCTGTATTTTTCACATCTTAGATCCTCCTAAGGCTTGAAACCAGTGTCAATGCTCTAGACAGCGCAGAAGATTTTTCGAAGCCCGATGTTGCTTATCTTAGATGAGAGGAACTTTTGTTATAACACTCTCAGGCAAATGAGGATTACGATGACCTTGATCGGCAAGATCACAATCACATTCGGTTTAATTTGGAGTTTTTCGGCGCACGCCGATAGCTTCTGGCAACCATGGAGCACGCCCAAGAAAGATCCTGTTCAGGAGCTTATCGATCATCCTTACTCTCGCTACTATTCCCCTGAGGACATCGAGCAAGCCATGAGCGAAGTCAGCGATGGTCGTATTCTCCATGGTCAAATGATCCTTGTGGACACGCGAGTCCCTGAAAGCTGCAAAGCCGTGCGCGATGTCCTGGTCGCGCACCAAGACATGAATGCTTTGTCAGATGCGCGAGACTTGTGTCAGCAAGACCCAGAATTTCCTATTGCCTCAGTCTTAATTTTTCGCGAAGTGAAAGCCGAAGAATGGCGTCGCAATATCGCCTATCGCAATCTTACTTCTCACCAAAAAGATCTGGTCTCAAACACTCGCGGCATTGCTTTATCTGCGGGCCAGTCCGATGGAATCATCTATGTCCTTCCAACCTCGGTCACTTCATGGATTCCAGAGCGCTTACAACGTCAAAACCGTTCTTCACACTTTGCCATTCAACGCCACACTCGCACGTCTCCTCTAAAAAATTTCGGACAGCCCGTGATGATGGCCAATTTCTATTGGGAGTTGAAAGATCGCAATCCCAATAAGGCTATCAACTATGTCGAGATTTTCAAAAGCCCCGCTTTGGGTCGCTTCTTTACTGAGATCTTTAATATTGTTCAGGGTCGTACACAAAACAATGCCCAAGCAGGGTCACAGCGAACTAATGCAGATCTCTCAATGATCGTGTTAAGTCCAGAGCCCTCTGTGGCAAATGCTTTAAGCAGCATTTTTAATATGCAACTCAGCGAGCGATCTCACCTGCGCCTTGTGACTCGCTGGCCCGAGGGAAAAAACAATAAAGACGACGGAAAAAACAGCTCTGTAAACGAGGATCTTCCGACACGCCAAGCAGCCCTGAACTTCCTCAATACGATGATTCCTCTGGCGGATATGTACTGGGGCCTTGAGCTTGAGTTCCGTTTCTAGAGCCGCTCTTTGCGGGGTGTCCATTCTTTAGACACCCCCAGGGGGCCTAAATCTCCTATATTTCTCTATAGCAATACGTTTCGTGGCACCGTCCCTGCAGTTTATACAAGGCGGAGGCTCTGCCTATGAAATTCACTGCTCTTTCAGTTTTTAGCATGCTCTTGTCTTTGACCCTAGCTCCAGTGGCTTTTGCCAATAATGCTGCAGTGAACTCATCGACAACTTTAGTTCAAAGCACTAAAAACAGTACGATTTTCAGCGGCTTCTTCAATGCCTCACGCTCGACAAGCATGGTTGACCACGAAGATGGTTCTGCTCAAAACACCATGGACTATTCAGGCCGTTTAAATATGAATTTAAGCAAAAACTATGTTTTGCGTCTTTCCGGCGGCTACTCCCAAAATTTAAATGATTCCTCATACGACGACTTCAACGACACCTCGGTGAGCATTCGTCGCAGTCCCTTTGCTTTGAATAAAACATTTTTGATGGGTTGGAATGTCGGCGGTACAGCGCCAACTTCAAAAGACTCTTACAAAAGACAAAACATGATGGGCGCCTTCAATACAGGTATGAATATCGTTATCAATCCAGATCGCTTGATTCAAGGATTAGGCCTTGTGGCAGGCGTCACTTTAAATCGCAACTTCCACCAATATGAAACTGATGTGAATGGCAATGTCTTGAACCAATATACATCTTCACAAAGCTTATCGGTTTCATATGACTGGCCAGTGGGAATTTCGCTGTCAGCAGACTTTGTTCACCAAAACGCTTTGTCATATCAAAACAACGTGAAAGAGTTCTTCGCGTTTACTCAAGAGCTTGGTTACCAAATGAGTAACTGGTTGGCTCTTGGCGTAGGTCACACCAACACGGGTAATGTGCTTAAATCCAACGGCACGGACTCTAATATCAGCCTTACTGATGAGAACTCTTCTACAGTTTACGCTTCTGCAACAGTGATCTTCTAAAACTGCGCCACCTGCGTGGTGGTTGATAGTTCTATAATGGTCTGATATCCGCTGCTTAACATATTCCAACTGAGGCTCTCATTTATTTTGCTTGAGAGCCTCTTCGTATGTCTCAAAACTCCCTTCGTCATTATAAATGCCCCCATTGTGGCAGTTCTGCTTTCACAGGACGGGGGTACTTTTATAAGAGGGTTCTAGGTTTTGCGGGCCGACTGAAGCGCCAGGAAAGCCTGGAGCCCCTCAGTTTCAAACTATTTCGGCATTTTCACGTTTTCAGTAGAACGTGAGCTTGTCGATTTATCGTTGAAGAAACGGCTGTTCTTACGAGTAATCGTATAAACGATCTCTGACTTATTCTTTTTCGGTACATCAATAGTAAGGATCGTACGACTAGTCGTGATTGTCGCGCTGTCCATCTTCAAGCTTTTCCAAGAAGAAAACCCGCAAGTTCCTGTCCATCCGTATTCACAAACATGAACAATATAGTCGATAACAAGTTGAGAGTTTGGATCTTCTTGACCCGGCACGAAAGCAGGATCTACGTCCAAGATGAACGTCGCTTTATCACCGATCAATTTATAAGAATCTTGGCGAACAACGTTGTTAGACAAGTTTCTTAAAACACGAGAATCCGCTTTCACTTGAACGTTGATGACTTTACCTTGAACATCCATTGCGACAATCGAATAGCGGTTGTTACCATTTGAGTCTTGCAACGCCACGGCACCGTTTTCATTGATTTCCAATGTAACGACATCTTTCTCTGTTGGCAGAAGCAATGCACCCAAAACTTCGATATTCACATCAAACTTTTTTGTGTTCTCTTCCAAGATTTTGCGTTTTTCAACGATACGAGAATTTCTAAAAGTCACGGGTTCAAGTTTTGAAATGGTCACTGTACACTGGCGAACCACTTCTTTACATGTGCCTTGGGCGTAACCCAAATTGCTTATGTTTTCATAGCGATAGTTTGTAAGAACATTTGTCGCGACACTTTTCTTAATGACGCCTGCATCTGCCGCCCTCTTAAGAACCTGTCT
>JAGIAF010000039.1:12798-16521 GCA_017745015.1 Bdellovibrio sp.
CTTAAGAACATCCGAAAATTCTGTCCAGCTATTTGGCTTTGCTCTGAAATAACCTTTTGCAACCAGGTTTGTCGCTGATACTTCGCCAATGCCTTGGATAGCTTCATTCAAAGCCGCGGCTTTTCTTTCACGAGGCGCAGCGAAATACTTATCCCAAGCTGCACTTTGACCTGAAGCCTTTGAACAAACGAAATCAGAACATGAGCCCAGAACATCGATTTCCTGATATTCCATGCGCGTGTCATTGTAGTACTCAAGCTCTTTCCAAATCATTTCTTGATTCACTTCAACCTGTTTCGTGCCACGAGCCGCATCGGATGTGACTTCAAGACTTGCTGTCGCCGGACGCCATTTCAATACTGGAGCTTCTGCCGGTGCGCGATCTTCTTTCGTCAGATAAACGTAACCTGGATGTATATGGGGAATTTTTGTTGGAAGTTTATCATTAGATGTTTGATTATCTGAATGGGCACAACCCAGCGCCAACGCACCGAAAAGAATAAGTCCGATTGCTTTCATGAGGCTCCTCTTATTTTGTTTATGCTCCAAGGATAACAATCAGTTACCCAGACTCAAAAACCTCCCCTTCAACCTAGACTATTTTGCGGATACCAACCGTGCACCCCTTGCGGCCAAGAAAGACTGGTAGAGTGACTTTTGAAACCACTTTTTAACCTAAACAGCCGTTTTAACCCTATAAATCGTGCTTTTTGAAACCACTTTTTGAGTTTAAGGTTTACACGTCCAGAAACTTTGCCTAGAAAGACCTCGCACATTAAAGGAGATAAAATGTCTCATTCGAACTTAACTTCGCAACAAATTCTGGCCCGCGAACTGGAGATTCGTATTCAACGCAATCCCCGTTATTCCCTTCGTCAGTTCGCCAAGTCTTTGGGAATGAGCCATACGGTTTTATCTTTGGTGCTTTCTGGAAAGCGCCCCCTTTCAACGAATGCCGCAATCAAGATCACGGAAAAGCTCGCTCTTTCTCCAGAAGAAGTTCAAGTCCTGATGAACTCTCACCCGAAAAAGCAGATTCAAAAAAAAATCGAATCCTACACTTCCGTCGATCTAGAAACTTTCGAACTGATTTCAAATTGGATTCACTATGCGATCTTAAGTCTTTTCGAAACTGCCGATGCAGTCTTTGATCACGTTTGGGTTGCAAATCGTTTGAACATCTCTAAGGCAGACGCAAAAGATGCCTTGGCTCGCTTGGTGAAACTGGAGCTCTTGGCAGAAACTAACGGCCGCTGGAGACAGACAGGTAAGTCAATCAAAGTTGAAAATACAATTTCAACGGCGTTCACGCGCAACTTCCATCGTCAGCTTTTGGATAAGGCCTTGCACTCTTTAGACAATGATCCCATCGAGACTCGAAATTTCTCATCTATGACGATGGCCATTGATCCTAAGCACATGGATTATGCAATCGAAAGAATTCGTGATTTCCGTCGTCAACTGACAGCGGAATTAGAAGCCAAAGGTGCTCCCCAAGAGGTTTATAATCTCACCGTGCAAATGTATCCGGTTTCATCAAGAGGTTCTTTATGAGATTCTTTTTGATCATCCAGCATCAATGATTGAATATCGCGTGATTCGCTTTAATTAGCTTTTCTCTGCGACCACTTCGGGACGGAGCACCTGGTGATAGATCATAAGGGAGAATAAAATCCCTGAGGTGACGACAGGTGCTAAAAAGCCGGCATATCCGAAGTACTTAAAAATAAATCCTCCGACAACCGAGCCTGCGCCAAATGAGGAAATGATTCCCACACGCATCAGGTTCGCTTTTCCTTCGTTCTCCATGTGCTCCAAACGTTTGCGATGAAGAATCCTGACGATGCCCAATCCCAAATCCGTGGTGATTCCCGTTAAATGTGTCGTACGAATGACAGAACGTGAAACTGTTGTGATCGTTCCATTTTGAATGCCACAAATAAGACACAGAATAATCAACAAAGCATAGTCTCTGTAAGCTGCTAACGGCTCTCCGAAAACACCGAAGAAGCCACTGATGCCGCCAAAGAAAACTACGAGTGTTAAGAAGAAGATAAAGCCGAAACTCAGATAGTATTTTGGCTTTTTATGAAGCTTTAAGCGCAGATCCACCAGCTGACCACTGATCATAGCGCCGATCAGAAAAAACAATGGAACCACTAACATTCCCCACGCTTGCGTGCGATTGCCGCGACTCACTTCGTGTCCAAAGAATGTCGCAAATCCTGTGACGTGAGAGACGAAGCGATGACAGGCCATGAATGCGCCGATATTAATAACTCCCGCCTGAAAGGCCATGGCCATCCAAATAGCAATGTTGCTTTTAGTATAATGGGAAATCGACTCGTGGCCGTACAACATGTCTCTTAGTATAAAAGAATATTGAACTGTGTTGCAATGGCGGCCGTAGCCGCCCCGACTTTCCACTAACTATGCTTTGATGTATTCGTTGATTTGATTTTTTAGGCGGCCATTTAAATCAGATAAACTTGGGAGCTCTTGAACCTTCACGACTTCATCCATGGGATAAACTACGGCAAGCTTCACGGCCTTGACATCAGTCAAGTACCCCATGCGATCCAGGGCCCAGGTGTAAGCTTCAAGTTGCTTAAATGCGGTCTCGGAATATCTTTGTGAGCCCGTTTTATAATCCACCATCCACAGAGTCTGGTCGACGATACCCCACAAGTCGATCTGACCTTGCATCAGGGCATTTTGTTCCATCAAGGCAAAACCCCACTCAACAAAACCATTTTCGATGATTTTCAAAAGAGGCAGCTCAGAAGTTTCTGCCAAGAACTGCAACGGCTTTTTCAAATCTTCATCCGAGATACTCATCAGGTCCTGCAAAGAAGTGAACTTCAACGCCTCAAATAATCGATGGGCATTCGTACCTTGCTGTGCCCGAGCCAGGCCCGGAGCCAACTGACTGACTTTTTGAGTGAACTCCGCGCCTTTGACCGATTCAGGCGCCACAAGTTCTGTCACAGAGATATATTTACGCTTTTCTTTAATTTGCGGAGCTTGCCACAAACTACGCAGATCTTTCTTTTCTAATTCTTGATCGGCCATCTTTATCGGATGAGGATTTTCGTTGCGAACGACGTAAGAGAAATCTTTCTCCTCGTGCAATCCCTCTTCCAAGTTCAATGGACATTGAGCAGCCCAAGATTTCTTACCGACTTTATGATCCCACAGTAAAGTCACGCCGGACTTCGCTCGAGTCAACGCCACGTATAGAACGCGGTGGAACTCTTCACCTTCGCGACGACGAAGTTCTTCCACAATTTGATCGGCCAAGATGCTGCCTACTAAACCTTGAGTTTCTTCATCACGAACTTTCAAAGTCCAAAGACCCGTCTTTTCGTGGAAGCTGATCACCGGTGCAAAGCTTGCGCGAGGATCTTTACCCATGCCGGGCAAAAGAACGTGTTCGAACTGCAAACCTTTAGAAGCATGGACCGTCATAAAGTTCACGCGCTTAGGTTCGATGACTGGAGTGGCATCAGAATCTTCACCACCTTCGTCTGTCGACAATGATTCAAGACTCGCATCCAAGAAATCCAAGAAGTTAAAGCCAGGACGACGCTCTTCAGAACTCAATAACGAAACAACTTTCCAAAGATTCGCCTCGCGACGACCGGTGGAATCAATCTGTGCCGAAAAATCAAAGAAGCCAAGATCTACTAAGGCTTTCTTCAAAGTCCAAGACAGTCCTTTTTC
>JAGIAF010000003.1:0-32070 GCA_017745015.1 Bdellovibrio sp.
CGCATACACTTTATTCAACACGTCTTTATAGTACTTCTCTGACTCCACCGGGACGCCGGCCATTTCAAAGGCGCGACCGACATTGAATTTCGTATCCAGACGTTTTGAATTCTTAAGCCAGTTGTCTGCATATTGCTTATGAGTTTTCAAAGCACCAATAAAATCACCCGCTTCAACTTGTGAATGAAGTTTATTATTCACGTTGGCGATGATACGACCCGTAAGCAATGGAGCATCTACGCTTGTCGGATGTTCTTTATAGTATTTAGACAGAAGATCGATGGACCTATCGTACTCGTTACGTTGTGAGTACCCATCTGCCACCATCACCGTTGCGAATTGCTCCATGTTTGGCAAATCAACTTTCTTTGCCAACTCCATGATTTCTTGAACTGCATTGGCGGCTTCTTTTTGTTTCATGCCCTTCATACGAGCACTCAAAAGACGCAAACGAGCAATCACCGCACTTGGTGTTTCACCATAGCGGAAATACGTTTCAAGGTAAGCACCCATCACGCGAGATTTATCCGCACCCAAGATATCTAGCAACTCACCCAACCGAGTCATTGCATAAGGCGCGTGATCACTTGATGGGAATTTCTTTACGAACTCACGATACAAATCCAAGCTCTGTGGGTATTTCTGCATACCGAACAAAGACTCTGCTTGGTTGTAGTAAGCGTTTGGATAGAAGTTTTGTGCTTCTGGGTATTTCTTCAAAGAGTTTTGGTACTCTGCTACGGACTTCGCGAAGTTCTTGGCACGAACCCAAACATCACCTTTGCGGTAAGACGCTTCAACTTTCAAATCACGGTTGGTAGAGTTTTTCTCAACATCCTCATATTGAGCAACTGCATCTTCCCATTTATTCAAACGCATGAACGCAAGCCCCATTCCCATACGAGCAAGATCTTTAGAAACGGCGTTCTTATCACCAAAATTTTTATTTTCGATATGCTCTTTAAACAGACGAAGAGCCGAAAGGTTGTCACCGCGCTCAAGCGTCAGATATCCAATCTTCAATGACGTACGTTCCGCCAACGGAGAATTTGGATATTTCGCGATAGCTTCTTTATACTTTTGAATCGCTTCATCAAAGCTTGATGGACGGTTTTGTTGTTGCCACAAAGCCAAATGAACGTCTGCCGTCATGAAATCGATGATTTCGTTGTACTCTGACTTTGGATATTTTTCTTTAAACCATTCTTGAGTCTTAAGATAAACGCCGTATCTTTGCTTTTCAAAAAGTGTCAAAAGCAAACGAGCTTGTTTATTCTCATCAGATGACTTCGGAGCGATTTCATAGATTGCTGGAGTGACTTTCAATGTCTCCCATTGCGCCACCGGGGTTTCCAACATCGGGAAAGCAATATAGTAGTTATCTTTAGAGCGGATGATGGACTCTTCTTTAATATCATAAGGCTTAATAGAAAAACGTTCATAACCTGGGTCGCCGCCATCAAAGATACCGGCGTGAACGCCATCATCATTAGCCGCAACTGCCGCACCTTTATTATTGATTGCCAGTACGTCCGCTGTTGCAGGCTTTCTGTTTTTTTCAGTTTTTGCTTTTACAACTGTTTGCGCGGACTTAGCGTCGTCATTTCCTTCTGGAGTTTTCTTTGTTTCCGTCCTTTTAGACTTCTTCGCAGTCTTAGCGATATTTGGATTAACATAAAAATCCATGATCAAACGCGAAGGTTGATCTGTAAGATAATCGAAAGTTTCAACGTCACCTGCAGACAAGGTAAATGAGATCACTGACTTACCATCAGTGCCTTGAGGGTTCACGGAAACAGCTGTCACCATTTCACTTTTAAAGGATGCGAAGGATTTGATTGTAGACTCATCCAATGCAGGAACAGTCATCTGGACGATAGTCTGGCCTTTTGAATCAAGACGCTTAACATCGTAGTCCCAGTTTTGTTGACCAGATAATTCAAGGTGAACTGTATCTCCTTGAAAATTTATTACGCCATTAACTTTATTGTTAGCAGCCGAAACTGCTAGACCAAAGAATAGGCATCCTGCCAATACAACATGTCGTAAAGTGTTCACTCCTAGAACCCCTTTTCCCTTCCCTGTGTGATTGCACAGACAATGCCAGGTCATTCCAAGGTCTATTGGCAAATATGTTCAAGATGGGCAAAAAGTTTCATAGAATTATTGTCGGTCCCGACAATATGATGACAGAGACCTTGGTCCTGATTCGTTGCGCGAGACTGAATTTTCCCTCAAATAATTCCGATAGATAGGCGTTATGAGAAACCACTTTAAATACTTCATCATGAGTTTACTTCTCACTAGCTGCGTTTCCGTGGAATTGCCGGGGAATAAAATGACGTCTGCAAAAGGCGTTGAATTCCAAGACCCTGGCGGATCTTACGATTCGATCAAAGCTAAAAACGCCGACAAAACTTGGCAGAGCAAAAAGTCAGGAAATACTATTTCCTATCTTTCTGAATGCGGGAACACCGCTGATCCAAGTTTACAGTCTATTGAGTCCGATTCGCTGAGTGCGCTCAGTAATTTGGAAATCTTGAAGACTGAAACAACGACATTTAATGGTCGTGGAGCTCGCCAAACGATTGCTGCTGGCACAGTTGATGGCGTTCCTGTGGCGCTGGCATTGTTGGTCTTTAAAAAGAACGGCTGTAACTACACTTTGAGTTACGGCGGTCTTGAAAAGCAATTCAACAGTGAACTTTCTATTTTTGAAGACTTCAAAAAGAATTTCAAGGCGCCGTAAATGTTAACACTGATGAAGCCCTTGACTAGTTTTACGATCGAGATGCTCCACTTCCTGGGCGGAATTGGATATTTGACTCGTGATATTTTCAGAGAGCTTTTTAAAAGCCGTATTTACTGGCGATTGTTAATCGAGCAAATTTACCAGGTCGGTATGCGTTCAGCTCCATTGATTGTGGTCACAGCCGTATCTGTGGGCATGGTTATGTCACTGCAATTCGGTCTGGGCTTGGAAAAGTTCGGCGGTAAAATGTACGTGCCAAAACTTCTTGCTGTAACGATTCTTCGCGAGATGGGTCCAATGTTCACCAGCTTGATGCTGGCGGCTCGTGTGGGCGCCGGTATTGCCAGTGAGATCGGCAGTATGGTGGTAACTCAACAAATCGATGCGATTCGCGCGTTGGGCACCTCCCCGATTCGCAAGATCGTTCTGCCACGTGTATTAGCCTGCTTGATTGCACTGCCAATTCTTTGTGCCGTGACGAACATCGTAGCTAACGCCGGTGGTTTGATCATTGGCGCTGTGGAATTGAAACTCGATCCTGGTTTTTATCTTTTAAAAGTTCTGTCAACTTCGAATGTCTCGGACTACCTTTCGGGATTTGGCAAGACCTTCTTCTTTGCTCTCTTTATTGCGATTCCCGCCTGCTACTTTGGTTTGAATGTTAAAAATGGAACTAAAGAAGTAGGTATCGCGACAACTAAAGCCGTGGTGGTTTCATCTATCCTAATTTTGGTGGGTGACTTCTTTATTTCAAAAGTCTTTTGGATGGTTGAGAAACTTCTATGAAGCATAAAGAACAACAACCAGAACAACCTACTGAAGCACCACAAAGCTATATCGAAGTCATCGACTTCCATAAGTCTTTCGGCGAAAAGAAAGTTCACGACGGCGTGAGCTTCTATGTGCGTAAAGGTGAATGCTTAGGACTGATCGGTGGTTCAGGTACTGGTAAGAGCGTACTCTTAAGAACTCTTGTGGGACTTGAAAAGCCCGATCAAGGCAAAGTGATGGTTGACGGCATCGACATCGGACCGATGAATGAACGTCAACTTATCGACATTCGAAAAAAAGTTGCCTATGCCTTTCAAGGCGGAGCTCTTTTTGACTCGATGACGGTTTATGAGAATCTCGCCTATCCATTGCGCGAGCATTTCCAGCTGAGTGAAAAAGAAATCTCGGATCAAATTCTTTCTCAACTGGAAGAGTTCGGTTTGGATTCTGGTACGCACAGACTGTTCCCCGGCAGTTTATCTGGTGGTATGCAAAAACGTGTGGGCTTAGCTCGTGCGATGATGATGCATCCTGAAGTCGTTTTATATGATGAGCCCACAGCAGGTCTTGATCCGTACAATACAAAGAAAATTCAAGAATCTATTTTGAAATTAAAAGCCAAAGGTGTGACATCGATCTTGGTCACACACGATATGCCAACGGTTTATGCCGTTTGCGATAAGGTAGCACTGCTTCAAAACGGCCGCATCAGCGAGCAGTACACTATCGACAAACTCAAACAAGAGCCGAGCGGCGCTATGACTGAATTTATTAATGGAGAAAGTGCCTAATGGAATCCAACGCGAGCACACAACTTAAAGTAGGGATCTTTCTTGCTGTCGGTATCGTCTTTATCTTAGGGTCGATTTTCTTTATCGGCGCAGACAAGTCGATTTTCCGCTCTTATACAAAACTACACGCCCACTTTGATCAAGTTCAAGGACTTGCCGAAGGCAGTGTGGTTTCTCTTTCTGGTATCACTGTGGGTAACGTCCAAGCGATTACGTTCGTTCCAGAAAAAAACACTTTGGACGTCACAATGAAGATCGATGAAAAATACCTCAACCGTATCCGCGAAGGTTCGCAAGTGGAAATCCGCACGCAAGGTGCTTTGGGTGATAAGTTCGTCTTCATCATTCCTGGTGATCCAAAAAATCCAGCGGTCAAAGACGGCGACTACTTGGAAGTCGCACGCGCGACCGACTTGATCGGTGTGATCTCTGAACGTGGCGGGGAAGCCGGTAAAATCTTTGATATCATCAATGAGCTTTACAAGATCACTCATGCCATGAATGAGAATAATCGTCTTGGCAAAATCATGGTGAACTTCGAAACGGCTTCTACAAATCTGGCTCAAACAAGTAAAGATGCGCAGAAGGTTGTCTCTGATCTTTCCAGCAACGGTAAACTTACAAGTGCTGTTACAAAACTGGATAGCGTAATGGGCAAGCTAGATCGTGGTGAAGGCACCTTGGGAGCTCTTATTAACGATCCTTCCGTGCACAATCAGCTGAAGGCTATGTTAGGTGGCTCCCCACGTAAAAACCACGTAAAAAGCCTTCTCCGCACGTCTATCGAGAAAGAAGAAGACTAGTCTTTTTCAGTATTTCCAGGCTTATCTCTTGCTTTAATCCTCCTTGTGATCCGCGAGGGTCCACGAGGAGGAACATATGCCATTTCAGCCAAGGGCCAAGGCGCTTAAACGTCACCCTGTCTTTATCTTAGACAGTCGCCGTCTTATGCTTGGATTCACCGCCCTGCTGATGACATTATCGTCCTCTGCCCATGCTCACCAGTCCTGTGAGGCCATCTTTGAAGATGCTGCCCCCTATAAAGATGAAGCTATGGCCTTAGCGTTGGAGAAAGCCACACACCTCTCAGATCCCGATGGTCTTTCCATCAAAGATTTGGAATTCCTGGTCGAGAAAATCTATGATCAGAATGACGGCAAAATGTTCCGCGTTTCTGATTACTGGAAAAAATCTGCCAAAGAAAGAACTCGCGCGACGATTCTTCGTCAAGTAGGCGAAGCCGTCACTACGCGTGGCCTGATCACTTACTTCCGCGAAAATGGACTTCTGCTTGAGAGCTCCACTCTGTCGTCTAAATTGAAAATCATCAATCGCTCCGCGTGGTTTAATGCGGCTTCAGGAGTGTGGATGGCAACAGGAATTTCTCGTGGAAAGGCACCCGTTTTTATTCCGGAGTTTTATTTTAAAATCACTCCTGACGAAATGACGACGTTAATTCTGCGTGGTTTTCATTCAAAAGAAGGCCGCGAGATCTTAGATCGTCACGGCCTTAAACAAGAAGTCCTTCGCGGTTATACACTTTTTAATCGCTACTATACACGCATCGCTTTAGCCGTTGTCGCTTGGGTGCTCTATGAAAAGACAGCGGACTTCCTCAGCAAAGAGGACAACCATACAATGGAAGAATTTGGAAAAATGATCTGGGAAGAAATCATCTTGAGAAAGGCTAAGGGACAATGAGAAAACTCATCCTTCTTCTAACTTTTCTGGGACTGGCAGCCTGTCAGGGCAATACCGACTATGGTGGCAACATCTCTGGCAAAACGATCGTTGGCGGTGAAGAGGCCGATGCGACCAATCCGCTGTCACGTCTTATTTTATCTCATCGTACTATTCTTACGGATAACGGTGGCGAAGATGCTGAAGGTACAGAAGTACGCTACCTTCAATGCTCTGCTTCGGCGTTGACTAAGACTTTGATTCTAACAGCAGCTCATTGCGTGAAGCCTGATACCTCAAGTACCATCGACTTCAAAGATGCTGATGGCAGATGGGTCAGCACACCTGTTGTCAAAGCTACTATCATCGATGAATACCAAACGAACAATGATGCCGATCTTGCGATCCTGACGTTGAGTCAACCTCTGCCAGATTTCATCCAAATGGTGACTTTACCTGAACCGACATTGCCGATTGATTTGAAAAAAACCAAGCTGATGGCAGCAGGCTGGGGTCGTAATGTGGACGTCGCACCTTATGGTGGCGCAGGCACTTTGCGTTTCGTCGGTGTGAGCATCACCAATTATGCGATCGAAGAAAGCACCTTCATCGTCGACCAAACCGATGGCAAAGGCATGTGCCAAGGCGATTCCGGTGGACCCGGTTTGATTGAGTTCCAAGGTAAGAACTACGTCCTTGGCGTTGCGAAGAAAACTATGTTCGTGCAAACAGAAGATGATTCTGAAACACACAAGTGCAATTACAAAGGTACTTATGTGAATGTCTTAAAGTACAAGAAATGGATTGTCGACACTGTAAATGCGCTATCGCAAGAACCGGCTCAGTCTTCGCTTTCTGAAGACGGCGCGAGTCTTTGAATCATCTCACGAATCCCTGTTTGATCGTCTTGAGGAACCTCGCGGCGATCCAGGGTGAACTTGATATACTTAACAAAGTTATTCTCAAATTTCGAATTGATGGTGTCGCGGATTTGATCCTTCAAAAAGATCATCTGCTGCATCCACGCTGAGTTGCGGACCCAGACGTACAAAACGCCTCTTTGGAAGCCCACCGGCTCTGCATTTTTTGCAATGGTAGGACCGACAACTTCCTCCCATTTCGCCCATAATTTCCAACGCATGAACTGTTCTGACAATGGCGACTTGCCATTTTCAAAAAGACTCTGTAGGACTTCAGATCCTAGAGTAAGCTTGCGCTTTGCATTTTTTGGGTTGCTTGGATCATTTGAATTCATGCGATTCAACTACGTTAACAAAGGAATCTGAAAAAGATGACCAATTTCACGCAAAATCAAAAAATTTCAGTTGTTGGCGCGGGGCTCGCAGGCTCTGAGTGCGCATTGCAGCTTGCTGACATGGGTTATAAAGTGGTTCTTTTCGAAATGCGCGACAAAACAATGACTCCGGCGCATAAAACTCACAAATTTGCAGAACTCGTGTGTTCTAATTCTTTTGGCACAATGAACGAAGTTTCCGCTCCAGGACAGCTTAAATGGGAAGCGAAACACCTTGGCTCCCACATCCTTTCCCTAGCCTATGAGTCCGCTGTTCCCGCAGGACAAGCTTTGGGTATGGATCGCGAAGTATTCTCTCAGCTTGTTACCGATAAAGTTAAAAACCACCCGAACATCGAAATTCGCACAGATGTCGTAAAATCCTTGGCGGACGTTCCTCGCCCGACAGTGATCGCGACAGGTCCACTGACTCACGATGAACTTGCGGAAGATTTACGTAAGCATTTCGGTGATGAGTTCTTGTATTTCTTTGATGCGATTGCGCCGATCATCGATGCAGAAACAATCAATACGGAGATCGCGTGGAAAGCGGATCGCTGGGGCAAAGGCACAAATGATTACTACAACTGCCCCATGAACAAAGAGGAATACAACCGCTTTGTAGAGGAAGTTGCTAACGCTCGCAAAATTGAACCTAAAGATTTCGAAAAAACAGAATTCTTCGAAGGCTGTATGCCGATTGAAGTGATGGTGGACCGTGGCCCGCAGACATTGCGTTTTGGTCCCATGAAACCGATTGGCTTGGATGACCCTCGCACCAACCGTTATCCCTGGGCTGTCGTGCAACTTCGCCAAGACAATAAAGAAGGCACGGCTTACAACATGGTAGGCTTCCAGACACGCATGGCTTACGCAGAACAAGTGCGTGTCTTCCGTATGATCCCAGGTCTTGAGAATGCAGAATTCTTGAAACTAGGCAGCATCCACAGAAACCTCTTTATCAACACACCGAAGAGATTGAATAAAGATCTCTCCAGCAAAAATGATCCATGGTTGTTCTTTGCTGGTCAAATCACTGGCGTTGAAGGTTATTTCGAGTCAACGTGCGTGGGCTTATTGGTTGCGAAATTCTTAGATCAAAAATTGAAAGACAAACCTTTCAATCCTCCACCACGCGCTTCTGCGATGGGCTCTTTGCTTGAGGCGATCACCGATGAAACTCGTGCTGATCACTTCCAACCGACGAACATCAACTTTGCTCTGCTTCCTCCATTGGCGGAAAAAGAAAGAGACAAAGAAATTCGTAAAAAGAAACAAATCGATATCGCTCGGGCTGCTATCACTTCTTGGACTTAGGTTCCGTGCCCGGTTGTTGAATATGCGACAGAACTTCATGAGTATCGCAGAAGCAGCGAAGAATTTTGAAGTGGGAATTTATAATCGTTCGAACATGTCAGCAGCCGATGTGAAATCCATTAGCAAAGCACTGCAAGAGATGGTCGAAGATGGCACGTGGAAGAAAATCAAAGACAGGTACGCAAATTTTCCGCCACCTGTCTCATCGAAAAAATAAAGCTACTTTTGGCAGAACTGCTTGGCTTTGATTTTAAAGCCCGGCATGCACATATCCAACCATTGGTTGTTCTTATTCGTAGAATAGCCATAGAACCAAACCAATGTATCGTCTTGTGATTTAATGAAGGTTTTGTGTGGCATCGCTAAGGGAACTTGACCATTGATAGAATAGCACCAGCCATAAGCGCGCATCTCTGTGTCTGAAATCACTTCCATCGCATCCAAACCCACCGGGCTGTCATTGATAGAACTGATACCTTCTTCAACACCATAGTAAGGAACCTTCGCCGCTTCGAAGATCTCGATCGTCAAAGCTCCCGCCGTCTTTTTCAAATCCGCTTGTACTGTGCCCTCATAAAGTGGCGTTTCAGAACAAGGGCCCACAACTTTCCAAGTCAGAGCATGAGAAGATAACGGCAAAAGAACAGCAAAAAGAGCGATAATGTTTTTCATGAGCCCTTCTTATAAAGAAAAAAGGGCTGCGGCAACACCGAAACCCTTTTCGAAAAAATCTTATCCATATATTCCATATATAAGGAGAAACTACGCGAGATCCATTTCACGCTTCAACTTCCAATCCATCGTCGGAGCATCGATCATAGGCTTGAAGTGAGTACGGCAACGAGCTTCATAAGCATCGTGAGTCCCAACCGCCACTTGGCTGTCGCCCCCAGCAGTCCGCTGAGTACGGCAAGCTGGCGCCCCGCAAACCACACACACCGCATGTTGCTTCGTTACGTTCTCGGCAATCGCCATCAAAGTCGGCATCGGCTCGAAAGGCTTCCCCTGCCAGTCCGTATCCAACCC
Source organism: Bdellovibrio sp. (assembly GCA_017745015.1). Lineage (GTDB taxonomy): Bacteria > Bdellovibrionota > Bdellovibrionia > Bdellovibrionales > Bdellovibrionaceae > Bdellovibrio. The sequence continues at coordinate 9,632 of JAGIAF010000003.1, forward strand.
AGCCACAATCACACGCAGACCACGTTCCGCCAAATCCTGAACCACTTGCACCAAATTAGAAGAAAAGAACTGACCCTCATCAATACCCACAACTTTGGTATCCGGATGAAGATGATCAAAAATCTGTTCCGCATCCTCAATCGGAAGCGAATCAATAGTCGTCAAATCATGAGAAGTAACAGCCATCTCATTATAACGTTTATCAATAATAGGCTTAAACACTTGAATCTTAAGTCGCGCAAACTCCGCACGACGCAAACGACGAATCAGCTCCTCTGTCTTCCCAGAAAACATAGAACCAACAACAACTTCAATCCACCCTCTAGTAACTACGTAAGAAAACTCCGACACGCGAAAACCCCTCAACTCGGAAACAGTCCTAAGAACCCCTCTTCTTAAGACACCGAGAGGATGGAATGGCGGGGAAAGGCTGTCAATAAAGGACCTCCGCCCCAAGGATGGTCGCAACGCGACAGGCGGCAGAGGGCAGGAGCCCGTGTCCTTTATTGACAGCCTTTCCCCGCCATTCCGTCCGGTCCGCGTCATAAACCTGAGGGTTTCCATCGTAGTTTCCCGAGTGCATCAAGCGCTGGGGTATACTGAAGTTTTTTCTGATTCAGCGGCGAATGTCGGTAAAAACCGCCCTAAATTCACATTTAAAGAGTGAAAGAGGGTGCTTAATGCTTGCACAGGCAGCGCGCCATGGGCTACTCAGGCCCAGCACTATGAGAAGGAATTTAAGATTTAGACAGAAATTAAGCCAGATCGCCGTTGCAGTTAGCTTGGCCTTCATGACGTTCTTTATGAACGGTTGTGATGCTATCTACTGGAACGAGAAAGAAAGCTTAGCCAATGTTCAAAGTCACGGCGAGATCACAGTTCTCACCACGCAAAGTCCTCTTATATATAGTCAGTCTAAAAAAGGAGAAGTGGCCGGAATCGACCACGATCTCCTGCAAAGCTTCGCCGACCACTACGGTCTCAAAGTTAAGTTCAAAGTTCTAAAAGATGAAGCTGCTGTTTTAAGGGCCTTATCAAAAGGCGAAGGCGATGTGGCAGCTGCCCGCATCAGAACTCCGGAAAATCGAGTGGGCTTCTTAACCGGCCCAGCCTACGAAGAAACCGCACTTAGTCTTTACTGCCAAAAGAAGTCTCAGATCGAAAATATTCAGGATCTGAACGGCAAAAAAGTCGGCATTCTAAAAAAAGACAACTACGAAGGCTTCGCGGAACGCCTGACTCAACTCTCTCCGCTTTCTCAGATCGAATTGGTCGATGGCACCAAAACTCAAGATCTGCTCACAAGTTTGAACAATAAAAAATTCGACTGTGCCGTAGCTGAAAATGTCAGCGGCGATTTCTATGTTCGCTTCCACTCCAAAATCGAAAAAATCACTACTTTGACAGACTCGTATTCTTTGAGTTGGTTGCTCACTCCTAGCAGTCAGGATCTTTTGCGTCTGATGCAAGCTTGGTATCAGCAAGCTTCCCGTGAAGATGAAGTCATGCGCATCATGGATCGCTATAAGACATCATTGAACCAACTTGATAAGAACGACATCACTCGCTTCTTTAAGAATATCGAAGATATTTTGCCAACTTACCGCCAAGCGTTCAAAGATGCGGCGACTGAGCATCACCTTCCGTGGCAGCTCGTGGCTTCGGTGGCTTATCAAGAGTCTCACTGGAATCCAGATGCGCGCAGCTTTACAGGTGTGCGTGGTTTGATGCAGTTGACGACGGATACTGCAGATCACGTGGGTATCGAAGATCGCACCGATCCTTTGCAAAGTATTTGGGGTGGCTCGAAGTACTTGCGATATTTGCTAAACAAGATGCCGACTTCTTTGAATACGAAAGACCGTTTGGCTTTGGCTCTTGCGGCTTACAACGTGGGTTACGCTCACTTGCGTGACGCTCAAAAGTTAGCAGAAAAAATGGGTCGCAATCCGTATTCATGGCATCACATGAAAGAAGTTCTGCCGTTGTTGGCAGATCCTGAATATTCCGATCAATTGGAGTATGGCTTCGCTCGCGGTTATGAAACTGTAGAGTTCGTGGAACGCGTAAGATCCTTCTATAATCTCATGACGACAGCAGGCTAGTTCCTGTTTAGTTTCGTGGACAAATCGAAATTTGAGTCTTAACAAGTTTTTGACCATACTCCGCAACGATGCTGGGTCAGGTTTTACGTAAAAGTATATTCTTTATTGCTGTTTTAATTGTTGGGCTTTTCGCTGGATTCACGCAGGTCTTTGCCTTTTCAATTTTGCCGGGAGCTCTGTCTTTGCCATTCGGTTCCTTCATTGAGCTCTTTCAATACGAAAAAGAAATTTTCGATACCCATGTTTTGATTCTGTATCTCGTGATGCTGTTCGCGACGGGCTCATGGCTCTTTCTCTGGAGACATCGCTATCGCATGGTCGATTTCTATTTTGTTTTGGGTGCGTTTCTGTGCGTGATTCAAGAAATCGTGCTGTCCTACGAAGGTCACTACAAAGTGAAGAGCCTCTTAAGAACCTATGCGCTCACCAATTTCCCGGGGCCGGATTGGCACAGCCTGCGCGAGGAATTAGCCTATTTTATGTACTTTCACTTCATCACGAATTTTGTGGGATTTATTTTATTGCTGGCCGCTTTATATCGAGCCACTTCAACAAAAGAGCCAACGCGGAAAACCACGTTGGCTCTAAGTGCGAAAAGTTAATTTCAAAAATCGATTATTCTACAGTTACTGACTTCGCCAAGTTACGGGGTTGATCCACGTCGTAACCAAGGTTGCATGCCAAGTGATAGCTCATCAATTGCAATGGAATCACTGACAAGATCGTGTTCACTGTCCAGTGAGCTTTTGGCAGTGCCAAATAGTATTCACTGATACCGCGAAGCTTTTCATTTTCGCCAGTACCGATAGAGATGATCTTACCACCACGTGCGCGAGCTTCTTCCAGATTGCTGATCGTTTTTTCGTACCAGTGATCTGTCGGAGCGACCATCACGATCGCCATACGTTCATCGATCAAAGCCAAAGGACCATGCTTCATTTCGCCGGCTGCGTAGCCTTCAGCATGCATGTAAGCAAGTTCTTTCAACTTCAAAGCACCTTCCATTGCGATTGGATAGCTTGTGCCACGACCCATGTACAAGAAACCTCTGAAAAGTTTCAATTTAGAAGCCGCTTCTTCGAAGTATTTATCATAAGCAAGAACGCCTTCCATTTGGCTTGGAGTTGCTAGCAAAGATTGAACTAGTTCTTTCTCGCCGCCAGCATCCAAAGCACCGCGAACGCGCGCCATTGCGATAGATACAACATTCAGAACAGCCATCGTGCTTGTGAATGCTTTAGTGGAAGCCACACCGATCTCTGGACCGGAGTTCATATACAAGTGGCCGTGAGCTTCGCGGTCAATTGTAGAACTGCGTACGTTACAGATACTCAGAGTTGTAGCGCCCATTTCTTTAGCCATACGGATAGCTGCCAAAGTATCCGCTGTCTCGCCGCTTTGAGAGATTGTCATCACCAAAGTTTTTGGTGGGATCACAGGATTGCGGTAACGGAATTCGCTGGCGATATCCACTTCAACTGGCACGCGCGCCAATTGTTCGATCAAGTATTTACCGACAAGGCCGGCATAGAAGCTCGTTCCGCAAGCGATGATGAAGACACGTTCAATATCTTTGAACACTTTCTGAGTATTAACCCAGTCAGCTTTTGAATCTAGTTCATCCAATTTAGTAACTACTTGGCCACCGAAACCTACGTTTTTCAATGCCACAGAGAAAGTGTCAGCATTAACGTGGGGTTCGATTGCCGCCGCTACGGCACGTGGTTGCTCATAAATTTCTTTAAGCATGTAGTGCGCGTAACCTTGCTTCTCAACCATTTCAGGATTCCAGTTCAACTCAACTGTTTTCTTTTGAATTGGGAAACCGTTCGCAGAGAAGAACTCTACTGAAGAACCTTTGATGTTCGCGATTTCACGGTCATCAAGGTAAACGAATTTTTTCGTATACTGGATCAACGCTTGCACGTCGCTGGCAACAAAAACTTCTTTTTCACCCAAACCAACAACAAGAGGTGGACCGTCTTTGAAAGCAACCAAACGCTCTGGTTCTTTTTCCCACATCACAAGGATCGAGAAAGCACCGCGAAGTTTGCCCAAAGTTCTTTCAACCGCTTTGTAAAGGTCTTGAGTTTCTTCGATTTCGTTCGCGATCAAGTGAGCTACCAACTCAGAGTCTGTGTCTGAAGTGATCTCTGCACCTTGAGCCAAAAGATCTTCACGGATATCGAGATAGTTTTCGATAATCCCGTTGTGAACTAGGTTGATGCCACGAACTTGATGAGGATGGGCATTGCGCTCTGACGGTTTACCGTGAGTCGCCCAACGGGTGTGACCGATACCCAAGTGACCGTCAAACTTTTCATTCACAAGTTTTTCTTCCAAGGCTTTCAACTTACCTTCAGCACGAACACGTTTAGTCGTGCCCTTGTCCAAGATAGCGATACCGGCACTGTCATAGCCACGGTATTCAAGTTTTTTCAAACCGCTGATAATAATATCTTTAGGATTTTGTGGTCCAAGATAGCCTACGATTCCACACATAACTCACCTATTTGCTTTCAGTTTCCGCTGTTGCTTCTTCTGCTTTTGCTACGTAGTTCTCTTTCGTGAACTGTTTACCGCGAGCAACTGCTAAAGCGTTAGCTGGAACATTCTTTGTAATCGTTGAACCAGAACCGATAACTGCGTCGTCGCCGACTTCGATAGGAGCGACAAATTGCGTGTCACTGCCTACGAAGACGCGGTTACCAATTTTAGTTTTATATTTCTTGCGATCAGCGGCGTAGTTGCAAGTTATAGTTCCGCAACCTACGTTCACTTCTTCACCAATCTCCGCATCACCTAAGTACGTCAAGTGACCCGCTTTTGATTTCTTACCGAATTTAGTTTTCTTCATCTCTACGAAGTTACCCACGTGAGCTTCTTCGCAGATTTCTGTTTCTGGGCGAAGACGCGCATACGGTCCCACAGAAACACGGTTATGAAGTTTAGAACTCTCCAGATAGCAGCCGCCGCGCACTTGCACGCTGTCGCCGATTTCTGTATCAGAGATAAATGAATTCGATTCGATCACAGAGAACGAACCGATTTTTGTACGACCACGGATGAACACGTTTGGATAAACCACGGTGCCCGCGCCGATCTCTACAGAATCTTCAATGTAAGTGGTGCGTGGATCGATCATCAACACGCCTTCTTCCATCAAGCGCAAAGCTTTGCGTTTGAAAAGAAGACGAGTTGCTTTCGCTAGTTCGACCTGATTATTCACGCCCACAGCCACTTTCGGAGTGGATTTGATCGCTTGCACTTTCATTTTATCTTGAATGCACAAAGAGATGAGATCCGTGATGTAGAATTCTTTTTTCGAATTGTTGTTTTTAATTTGTGGCAGGTATTCCGCAAGCACAGAAGCTTTCGCGATATAGATACCTGTGTTGATCTCACGGATCTTCAAAGTTTCTGCAGAAGCATCTTTGGCTTCAACGATAGCCACAAGATCACCGCGATTGCGCACGATACGACCGAACTCCGCAGGATTTTTTAGTTCTGCAGTTACGACAGCCAAATCACATTTTTCATCACGGAAGATGCGCAAGAATTCTTTGACGTCAGAAGCTTCGATCAAAGGGTGATCGCCATTCATGATGACAACATCACCTTCGATTGTTTCTGGTTTTGCACAACGAACTGCGTGCGCTGTACCCAGCTGTTCGTCTTGTGCGTAACAAGAGACGCCCATGGGTTCAACAACTTGGCGGACCAAGTTTTGACCATGGCCTACGATAACGCGAACTTCAGTGGCACCAGCGCCTTTAGAGGCTTGAATGACTTTTTCAATCATCGGACGACCTGCTACGGGATGAAGAACTTTTGGAAGGGGCGATTTCATTCGCGTCCCTTTCCCCGCTGCGAGGGCAATCACGGTCAACTTTTCAGATCCATTTGCTGACATTTAGAAACTTCCTTTTAAAAGCTTTTCTTCTCTAAAAAAAACAGGCTTAATTATCGCATGCAACAAAGTATTTTTCATCAAACTTCTTGGGCTAAGACCGCTTCGGGAACTTCTATCGAGCTGTATAAAAAATCACACAGCTTGAGTGGCTTTTCTGAACCGCCCATCCTGTTCATCGGCGGCGTCCATGGCGACGAACCCGAGGGCGTTCGCCTAGCGGTGGAACTCCTGAAATGGCTCCAGGAAAATGAGAAAACTCAAAGCCAAAACATTCGACCTTGGATCCTCATTCCTGACATCAATCCCGATGGTTCTGCACAGAAACAAAGGATGAATGCCAATGGAGTCGACCTGAACAGGAACTTCCCTAGCAAAGACTGGAGCCCCGAAGCCAAAGCTCCACGATACTATCCCGGTCCTTCGCCTGGGAGCGAGAAGGAAGTTCAGGCTTTGGTAAAACTCATTGAGGACGAAAAGCCACATCTCATAGTACACTTTCACTCATGGGAGCCTTGCGTTGTGTATACGGGTGCCCCGGGTAAGAAGGCCGCGGAAATCCTAGCCACTGGCACCGGATATGAGTGCCGCGAGGATATCGGCTATCCGACTCCAGGGAGCCTCGGTCAGTATGGTTGGCTCGATAAGCAAATCCCGGTGATTTGCATTGAAGAGCAAGAAAGCACGGCACTCGATAAAGTGTGGCCTCACTTCAAACAAGGCTTGGAACTTTTACTCACGGGACGAGGCAACTGATGTCATTGATAAAAACCATCGCCTTCGATTTGGATGACACTCTGGTAGATACTTCTGGCCTGCTTGTCCCAATGGCCTCGCAAAGAGCCTGCGAAGCGATGATCAATGCGGGCGTTTGCTGCTCGCTTGAAGAGTGCATGCAAGTCCGCCAGGAACTGGCCGCCCAACTTTCCCACACTGAAATTTTCACACAAATCGCCCATCGCTATGGCACGAACCAAATCGGTAAAGCGGTCCACGATGCCTTGGAAGAGTTTTACAACCCGGAAGTTCCTACGGTTTTACCCCTCTTGAGTGGTGCGACCGAAAACTTGTTGGCTTTGAAAGAGCACTACAACTTGTACTTGGTAACGATGGGATCTTTGGAAGCGCAGATTGAAAAAATCCAAGCGCTGCAAATTGAGAAGTTCTTTAAAAAGATTTACATCCTGAATGGCTTTATCGGCGAGCGCAAAGAATTCGCCTTCCGCGACATCTTGGCGAACGAAGGACATAATCCTCACGAATTGCTCAGTATCGGCAACCGACTTTCTAGTGAAATTCGTGATGCTAAACGCCTAGGTGCTTCAACTTGCTACTTCGCTCATGGCGAACACGTCGGCGAAGAAGCCGTTTATCCAGAAGACACTCCTGACTACACAATCATGCATCACAAGGATCTGATCAAAGTATGCGGACTTTGAAAGCCAGCTTTCTGCTGATCGGACCGTGGGATACTCGTCTGCAAGAACTTGGAGCACATATTGCCTCCGACCTGCAGCAGGCATGGCATTGGATTCAAGATTCTACCTATAACGTTGTCGCGGTCTCAGTCACAGTTATCTTAGGAAAACGTTTTGATGAATTTTATGATGAAGTGAAGCGCGCCAATCCTGCGACGCAATTCATCGCTATTGTTCCTCCGGATTTTTCAGCCAATCAGTTAGCTATTTTACACGAGGAGTATTCTTTTATTCGCGTTATGCACAACTATAACGATCCGAATTTGGAGACTCATCTCTTCACGGCTTTAGAAGAAGCCAATCAGCGCAAGCAAGACGAAAATTTAGCTCTTTTAATTCGCGAGCAGACGGAAAAGTTAAAACGCCTGCAAATTGAACTCGAAGAACGTGTTCAAAAAAGAACTAAGTTTTTGACGGAAGCTCGCCGCAAACTCTATCTCACGAACTCTCGTATTGAGGGTTTTAAGGTTGCTTTGATGGCGGTCCATCAAGCGAGCTCTGTGGGTGAGATTGAGCAGCTTTTAAATGAGTCCTTGGCAACGACAGTACAGACTTCGTGGATTCGTATTTTCTTTCACCCTCAAGATGAGCAGTTTTCCAATCAGGTCACGGCCCAACTGAGTTTCACGCAGCTGCAGGTTCCTCTTTTCCGTCATCACGAAAAAGTGGGCTCGATCTTTTTCTTGCGCCCACCGGATCATCCTTTCAATAGAGATGAAAGTGATTTCCTCACTCGTGTTGCGGAAGCTGTCGCCCTTGCTTTAGATCGCATTCAAAAGCTGAAAGAGTCCGAGTCTTTGAAAGAACAATGGGAAGCGACATTCAACTCCATGTCAGATCCCGTCGTCTTGATTGATCAGAACTATGACATCATTCAGTCAAATAAAGCTGCGGAAGAGCGCTTGAAAGAACGCGAGCACCCCCAGAATACGCGAAAGTGTTTTTCACTGTTATACAATCGTGACAATCCATGCCCGGGTTGCCAACGTGGTTCAAACTTCCGGGTGCAATCTCGCGATGCTTCGCCGCGTACGTTTGATGTTTTCAGCCAAAGCTTGGTGCTTGATTCGAACAAGCCAGCGGTATTCGTGAATCTTTATCACGATATCACTCAGCAGTTGAAGATGGAGAGACAGATCCTAGAGTCTGCAAAAATGGCCGAACTAGGAACAATTGGCTCTTCTATTGCGCATGAATTGAATAATCCATTGGGTGGTATTTTATCTTTCACTCAATTGATCAAAATGGATATGCCTGGCGATCATCCGCTTTATCCCGATATACTTGAGATGGAAGCTGGCGTTCAACGTTGTAAAGAGATCGTTCAAAATCTTTTGGGCTTCACACGAAATCCAAATGCTGATCAAGAAGGCGACGTCAGCTTGAAAGATATCTGTCAGCGCGCCTTTAAAATTGTCGAACTACAAACAAAATCTCAAGGCGTTGAAGTGCGATTGCATTTCCCTGCGGAAGACATTTTGATTTTAGGTCATTTGAATTTGTTGGCCCAAGCTTTGAAGAACATCCTACAAAATGCCATCGATCATTTAACGGAACGCAGTCGCCAAGAAAAGGGTTTCCGAGGTTCCCTCGACATCGAAATTTCTGCCGGTTCTGATTCTGCTTATATTTTCATCAAAGACAATGGAATGCCCGAAAAAAATCCAAGTATTCCCATAGGCTTAGGCGTTCCTGTGGCCTCACAGATCCTTCGCGATCATGAGGCAGACCTCGAATTTTTCTCGGGTCCGGGTCATGAAAACGTGGCAAAAATTTCCTTTCACCGTCTAGTTTTAAGGTCCTGAAAACCTTACTGGGCGCGGATTTTTTGACAGTCCCGTCAAAATCACCTTATCCTAAATGGGTGCGGTAAAGACTACGGCACAGCCCCTCAAGAACCCACCATGGAAGGAAGGTTCATGCGTACCCAACGAGTCCTTATATTAGATGATGAGTCATCACTTCGTACGGCGCTTTTCCGCGTGCTTGATCGTAAGGGTTTGAACGTCATCACTGCGAATAAAATCGAAGAAGCAAAAGTTTTGTCTCAAGGCGACGTGCCTGTAGACTTGGCGATTGTTGATTTGAATCTTCCAGATGGCGACGGTATTGAGTTCATGACTTGGCTGAAGTCGATCAATCCTGCAACTGAAGTTATTATTCTGACAGGACACGCTACTATTGAATCCGCAATCCGCGCGACTCAAAAAGGTGCCTTCCACTTCGTGACGAAGCCTTTCAATCTTGAAGAGCTGATGAGCTTGATCGAAAAAGCTCTGACTCACAAAAAACTTCAGCAAGAAAACCAACAACTTCGCTCTGAATTGAACAAAAAATATAAATTCGATCAGATCGTTGGTTCTAGCGAACAAATCCAAAACGTTTTGCGTTTGATTGAACGTGTTGCTGATTCTGATTCCACTGTTTTGGTAACTGGTGAGTCAGGTACCGGAAAAGAATTGATCGCTCGCGCTATTCACTACAACTCTCCTCGTGCGACAGGTCCTTTCATCCCAATCAATTGTGGCGCCATCCCTGCGGAACTTCTTGAGAGTGAACTTTTCGGTCATATGAAAGGTGCTTTCACAGGTGCCATCGCAAATCGCATCGGTCGTTTTGAAATGGCAGATGGCGGTACCATTTTCCTCGATGAAATCGGTGACCTTGAACCTTCTTTACAAGTGAAACTTCTTCGCGCGTTGCAAGAACGCAGCTTTGAACCGGTAGGCTCTACTAAAACGGTTTCGGTCAATGTTCGCGTAATTGCAGCAACAAACATCAACTTGGATGAAGCTGTCGAAGAAGGCAGATTCCGCGAAGACTTGTACTATCGTTTGAACGTAATTCCTTTGCAAGTTCCTGCTTTGCGCGAACGTAAGACTGACATTCCTTTGTTGCTGAATCACTTTATGGAGATCTTCAATAAAAACAAAGGTCGCGGTTTGACGGGCATCGCTCCGGACGCTTTGGAAGCTCTGACAAATTACCCATGGCCTGGCAATATTCGTGAACTTGAAAACTTGGTAGAACGCATGACGATTCTTAAAGGCCAAGGTTCGATTGAAGTTTCCGATTTGCCTCCAAAGTATAAAACAATCAAACCTGTCACTTTGGATGCAGGCAGCCTTGAAATCCCTGACTCTGGAATGGATTTCAATACAGCGGTTGATACTTTCGAGAACAACTTGATTTTAAAAGCCTTGGAAAAAACGGGCTGGAATCGCAACCAAGCCGCTGCGTTGTTAAGACTGAACAGAACAACGTTGGTAGAGAAGATCAAAAAGAAAGGTCTTACCCCTCCGGGCGAAGTTGCTCCGTAATAATCTGATACAAATTCTCTCAAAGCGGCGTGGGCCCCTCCCTCGCCGCTTTTTTAATACCTTAAAACCCCGACCAACATCTAGGGTGCCAGGCACTTTTTTGGTACTCGGCGAGTCATTTCTCTCAACAAAGGTTTATAGAATTCCGAGAAGTTAACGAATGAATTTTGTTCGTCTTTTTCTTATTTTTTTAAGTCTTTTCGCGGCGGTGGCATGTACGAGTGGCCAACGTGCTCCGAGCTCCGTGACCTATGACGACGAACGCGCCAATCGCATTCAAGAAATCGATCTCGAGCTTTCAAAGTATTGGAACAACGATTGGAAAGAAAGCCAAAAGCTCTTCCAAATCAATCCTTCAGGGCAAATGACCTCGAGCAAGCCGCTCTTCGACGTATCGAAAATTTCTGATGCAAAAATCCGCTCTGAGGTTGAACGCCTGATGAGTGAACGCCAATATCACATCAACACTCTGGCTTCGAAACTGCAACTGCGTAATTGGTCTGGAATCGGTCCATGGTTTAGGGCGACCTTCCGCCCTCGCCTGCCAGAAAAAGAAGAACTTATTGAAATCACGGATTTGGAAGAATTTTCTTTATCTAGAAAAACGAATCCCTTTCCTCTGGAGCATTTCTTTTACAACAACTACTCGTTGCGCTTTAAGAATATGCTGCCCGTGGAAGAAATGCCCTTTGCAAAAGATAAAGATGAGCGTACACGCAAGCGATTCTTAAAGGCTCGACTGGAGTGCAATGGGGATATCATTTCCTCCCCAAGCTTCTTCTTTTTGTCAAAAAACCGCAGCCGTGTTTACGAGTTCGATTGGTACTTCAATCGCTCCAACAATCAGAACGCCACGGTACAATTTACTCCAGGTGTAACATCATGCCAGTTCAAATACTACGATCCAGAACATGCGAGTACTTGGACGAATGGTTTTCCTTTGGCAAGCTTGGAAAGACAATCCATTTCTTGGATGAAGATGAGCAATCAAATTGATATCTGCGCTCGCCCTACCGCCGGTTTCGGAAAAAACCCTGATGGTTTTTTCTGGCAGCAAGATTTCAACTTTACGACGTGCCCAGAAACTTTCGATCACTTCGTCAACTTGCGTGACCCCTATGTTTCGATGAATCGTAAGGTGACTTCACTAACGGGATCTCCTTTGAATAAAAGAGACTTCGACGCCAAGAATCCTCAAGTGCAGTTGGATTTCAGCCGGGCTCCAAAGTTTGATATCATCTGGGTGTCTTCATTGAATTTCTCTGCCGACTTCCATGGTTTGGTTTTGGCTCGGGCGCTCCGCTATCATGCGGAACAAGGTACGCAAGTTCGTATTTTGGTACCGCAAGTGACAATGACTAAGAAGGATCGCGAAATCGTTCAGTGGTTAATGCGCGATATGCCGAACATCAAAGTTCAGTATTATAAGTACACGGTCACTGATGATAAAGATGGAACTTGGTTTGATCGCTTCCATCGCGTAAATCATATGAAACTTCTCATGGGACACTCTGAGAGCAGTCCAGAGAATGACTTCTTGATCACCGGAGGTCGAAATATTCGCGACTCCTATATCTTCCCAGAAACACCATTTTATCGTGCCTACAAGCATTTGAAGAACTATGGTGATGGTGAAGAACCGTACATCTACTATAACGATTTCGAAATCGAAGTTCGCGGCAGTAATTTCATCAAAGCCGTCATGGCTCAGATGGTGAATTTCTGGATGCGCGATGCAGACACTCACCGTTTCCGCTCAACGAATATCAACATCCCGGCGGAGACAACGCAGAGCCAAGTCGAACGCTTGAAATACTCGGCGAATATGCAACCACTGGTTCGTCATATCATGTCGTTGCCGTTCTTTGATGGCTATCAACTCGAGCGCTTCTATATTGAGATGATCGACTCCGCTCAAAAAGAGTTGGTTTTAACAACTCCTTACTTCCGTCCCTCAGTGGCAATCAGTGCGGCTTTAGATCGCGCTCATGCGCGCGGCGTGAAAGTCAAAGTGATGACTCGTATTCATTTGGCTGGCGACGGCACTCCGCAAATCGCTGAGGAAGTGAATAAAGAAGGCATCAACCGCCACTTAAAAAATGTCGAAATCTATGAGTGGACCGAAAACACATCCATCATGCATGCGAAGATCTTAGTCATAGATGGCCGTTTGAGCTTCGTCAGCAGCGCAAACCTAAATCGTCGCAGCTTCATCCACGACACCGAAAGCGGCGTCTTGATCCTACACGAACCAACAGCGGCCATCCTCCGCCAAGAAGTCATGAACTTCATAAAAAGAGGCCGGCGCATCACCGACGCCGAAAAAATCAGCTGGATCAACAGCACCCTCATCGACTGGGCCGACTCCTATTTCTAAGGTGCCTGGCACTTTTTGGGTACTCGTAGCGTCAAATTTTAAAAGTCTCAAGCTCTGGAGCTATCCACTTCCTTAAAATTTTCTTTTCTTTAAATTCTGCACGAGACAATCCCCATTCGATTATCTCCTTTTGCTTTTCCGTTGGCTCCTTATTTAGCCAGGTCAGGTATGAGTTGCGGGAGGACTCCTCATAAAAGAAATCGTTTTCGTACAGCGGGAAATCTTCAAAACCCTTTAACTTTTTAAATAAAGTACTGAATGGATAATCCTCCACTCTTTGACAAAGCCCGGCCTCAACCGGATTGCGATAAACGTATTTATATACGTTATGCAAATATCGACTATCTGAAATCAGACAACGGTGAAATCGGCTTCCATAAACTTGATTCTTCTTTTGAGTAAGACTGTTGATTCGCTTGCTTGTCGCCGTCATGAAGTAGCACATCCCTTCACTCAAATTTCCTTTGGGAGTAGAAACCAACAAATGGAAATGATTTCCCATCAGAACAAAAGAATGAATGATGAAACCGTAGTCATAGGTCAACTCTCTTAGAAACTCGGACATAATCTGCCAGACTCTTTCAGTTTCCAGTTCAAAAAAGAAATTCTGATTATGGCAGCGAGCCGTTACGTGATAGGGAAAGTCGGTCGATACGATGTGCTTCGCTCTTGGCATTTGCACCTCCGCCATCAATCCGATGCAAAGATCAGCGCCAAACAAGAAAGGCTACCATTCTAGATAGCCTTTCTCACTGTCCGATTCCTGACACGCTGGGTACCAAAAAAGTGCCAGGCACCTTAGCGTTTTTTGAAGAGGTGGAGCATTTCGAACATGGCATCCATGCCTGCTAGGGCTGTGATGTCGGAATGGTCGAATGGTGGAGAGATTTCTACGATGTCGCAACCTACAAGATTTGGAATGTTGAAGGCGCGGAAGATGCGTTGCACTTCGTACGTCGTTAAGCCACCAGGGACAGGTGTGCCAGTGCCAGGGGCGCAGCTTGGATCGAGGTTGTCGATGTCGTAGCTGATGTACGTTGGCGTGTCGTCGAATGTTGGAAGTGTTTTTACAAATTCGTTGATCGGCATATTGCGAACGTCATCGACTGTGATTACGCGAATGCCGTGTTTGTTCACGAAGTTCAAATCATCACCGCCAGCCAATGGGCCACGGATTCCAATTTGTACCATTTTCTTCGGATCAACTAATCCTTCTTCCACCGCATGACGAGCGAAAGCGCCGTGATGATATTCGCAACCCCATGCCGCAGGATATGTATCCAAGTGCGCGTCGAAGTGAACGAAAGCCAAAGGTTTGCCGTATTTTTTGCGAAGAGCGCGAAGCACAGGCAACGTCGTGGAGTGGTCACCGCCAACTGAAACGAATTTCTTATTATGTTGAAGAAGTTCGCCTACGAACTTTTCGATGCGCTCGTAAGTTTGTCCCTGATCAATAGGAACCGTTGGGCAGTCACCGATGTCGGCCACCTTGATGTTTTCAAAGAAGTTTTCCATGCGGGTCATGTGGAATCCGCGGCCGAGCGCAGAAACCTCACGCACTTTTGTTGGCGCAAAGCGTGCGCCGGGGCGGTAAGAAACGCCGCCGTCATAAGGAATTCCAAAGATTCCGACTTCGTAGTCTGCGTCTATTGCGACATAGGGCAATCTGAAGAAAGTTTTAATCGCAGAAAATCGGGGAAACTCACGTCCACTCAGAGGTTTGTAATCCATTATTGACTCCTCAATTATCTCCCGACTAGATTACCGCGAATGAGCTCAAAATACGATCAGAAACTCGACTATCAACGCGATCAAAAAGACCTTATTCAATGGTACAAAAAGAATCGCCGCGCACTCCCATGGCGCGCGAACAAAGATCCTTATCGTATTTGGCTTTCTGAGGTCATGTTGCAACAGACTACTGTCGTTGCGGTCATTCCTTACTTCGAAAAGTTTCTTGAAAAGTTCCCCACAGTTCAGGACCTAGCCCAAGCTCCGGAGCATGAAGTGTTAGAAGCCTGGGCCGGTCTAGGTTACTACTCTCGCGCTCGCAATCTACATAAAGCAGCAAAGGCATTGGCCGAAGGTGGTTTTCCAAAAACAGCAGCCGAGCTTTTGGAGCTTCCTGGTTTTGGCCCCTACACTTCTCGCGCTGTGGCTAGCATCGCTTTTGGTGAAAAAGTCGGCGTGCTTGATGGCAACGTCATCCGCGTGTTGTCCCGCCGTTATGGTTTGAAGCTTGAATGGTGGAATGGCAAGGCTCGCAATCAACTTCAAGATATCTCTGACATTCTATCTTCCTTTGGCAGCTCTGATTCCGTGAACCAAGGCTTGATGGAGTTGGGAGCAACAGTTTGTACACCACAAAAAGTGATGTGCATGTTGTGCCCTTGGAATGCTGACTGTGTGGCTCGCGAAAAGAACCTCGTCGAAAAGCTTCCTCTGAAAAAACCACGCAAAGAATCAGAAGTGTGGGTATGGAAACCCGTTGTCGCAATTAAAGACAAAAAAGTCGCGTTGATTGCCAATGACTATGCGCCGTTCTTAAAAGGCCAAATGATCTTCCCTGGAACGATCGCTATGGAAGATAAAAAACCCAAAGAGTTCGATGTAAAACACAACATCACTCATCATGACATTTTCATTCAAATTGCCAGCAAGAAAGCTGTCACTGCCAAGAATGTGCAATGGGTGGAGTTGAAGAACTTAAAGAAGGTCAATCCCTCGTCGTTACTCACCAAGGTCCTTAGCAAAATAGACTAGACTCAAATCCAGTTTAAAAATATTTCCCCATCGTACTATCAGTACTCCAATTTTTTTTGGAGAATCCGAAATACTCATGGGGTTGGGCTCACTATGAAATTGCATCAATGGAAATACCTAGTTCTTAGCGGCAGTATGCTTGCTGGCTGCTCGCATATGAGTCTAACAAAGGATCTCCTAACGCCAGACTTTCTGTTGTCGAAGGGTTCTAAACAAATCACTTTCCAAGGCGACAACGACCGTCCGCGATTCTCGCCAGACAATCAGCGTTTGATCTATTCCAGCCACCACCGTGGAAATCAAAAGAACGCACAAATTTTCGAAATGGATTTGGCACGCAACAAAGAACGTCGCGTGACTTACTCTGACGGCGACGCTTTTGATCCATTTTATTTGAGCACCACTGAATTGATGTACGCCTCTACGACGGATGAAATCAAAGAAAGTCCGTTTTTAAATCGCAATCCCGACAAAGACTTTCCGCCTTCAGATCTCTATATGAGTGATCGCTTTGGCTCTGAGATTTTGCGTATCACGCAACAACCGGGATTCGATGCGGAGGCCCTTTACGTAAATCATCCGGTAAAACCATTCATCATCTTCACGTCCCGTCGTGGCGATGTGACCGGTGTCTATCGCATGGATCTGAAAAATTGGTTGGTAAGTTTAATTGCGGCGGAAAAAGACAAAGACCGTCGTTCACCCACCATCAGCCCAAACAGAAAAGATGCAGCTTTCATAGAGACAGACCTTAAAACGAACACACAAAGCTTGCAGTTGATCGATTTGAAAACGAAGAAGATGCAAACCTTGAAGGAGAACGAAGGCACTTATCGTGATTTGTTCTTTGCTCCTCGCTCTCCCGATCGCTTGTTCTATAGCATCCTTCGCAAGGGCGAGAAAAAGTTCCAATTGGAAGTTTACAACGTGGATTCAAAATGCACACAAGTTGTATTCAAAGGTTCCGATTCTTTGATGACACCAACCGTTTCAGACGAACCTAATGAGCGTTTGGCCTTCACACGTCTGTTCCAGGACAAAAAACAGATCTACATTGTAAATCTGCCACAGGATCTCGGTCCATGCCTCGAGGCGCAAAATGCCGTTGAAAAGCCCAAGGAATCCGTAAAAACCGCTCCTACTCCAGTTCCTACGACCTCTCCCACACCACAAGTTCCTGCAAAATAGGATTGCAAAGAGCTTTACTCTTGCTGCCATTCCCTGGTCTTGTTACGCTTTAAGTGTGAGATCTGCACTTTTTGCTTTTATTCTAGCTCCACTACTTGCTCAAGCCGCTCCTTATCCAGCGACCAGCACCTCTGCGCTCACAGCGCCAGAGCGCGGGCTTTATTTCTTGCATAAGGGTTTTACTTTGAAGACTGTCGGCAGCAATTGGATTCCCGTTGCGAGTTCGGAAGATAGCATTTTAGATACGATTCGCTTTGCTTCTAAGGATGCGCCTGATGATGGTTCTTTGAGCGTGCGCACAGATCGCATCGCCAAAAATGTGTCGTTGGATCTTTATACTCGTAAATGGATGCGCGATTACCCGAGCTATGGCTTTGAGGTTTTGGCGACGAAACAATTTGCACTGAATGGCAGCCCGGCATTGATCGTCGATATGTTATCTCGTACGAAGAACAAACAAATTCGTCAGGTTGTTTTGAAGAATGAAGACAAAGTGGCAATCATGACTTGCTTGGATTCCAAAGAGTCCTTTTCAAAATCTCTGCAGCAATGCAATCAGATCATCAAAACATTCACTTGGGTGGCCCCGGAAGAGACCACCTCTATCAAAAAATAGAAGATTTCTACTCGAAGACAGTCCGACAAAGTGGGTGTGGGAGCCATTGTCTTGAGTACTGCTTATATACAGCAATGTGGTACTCAAGCAAGGGTGGTAAATTTTTACCCCAATACTCCATCGCCGACTGCAACATAGCGGTTCTTTTAGAAACATCCGTTTTTTGGCCAAGTTTTTGATCCATTGCGGTAAGCTTGTTACTCACAATGCTATTTATATAAATTGAATTACTTTTAAAGCCTTCCCCGATTGCGAAATAAGATCTATCTACATCTGAATCCATCTTTTCAATTACATCTCGAAAGGATTCATAAAGCCCGCGTTGGGCGACATTGTGGATAGCATTATCGCTAATATTTTGAAGGGCCGCCTTTTTTAAAACCTCCGTAACGAGATTCATGGACCCGCTCTCCGCGATTTCTTCGACAGCCAGACGTGCACTGTCGCTAGGCTTCTTTAGCTGCTTCATTATTTCATTCATTTTGTCATTTGAGGTTTTAAAATTTGGATTACTTTCCAAGTTCGGGAAAACTTCAAAAAGCTTTTTATAGTTCCAAGGGCGCTCATACTTGTCGAGCTTTACAGTCAGTAAATCTTGTTCGGTACCGACGTGAATTTTAGACAGCGCTTCTATGTCGATCATATTAATCCATGTTGGGCTATGGAGTACTGAAATCCCAGAGATGCCTTTAGCTTCCAATCCAGGTATAACACCAGGCCACGAAGTCAACTCACTGCCAGAACTCACTCTTAACAAGAGTATGTCTTTGGGTAATTCAACAACCACCAAGGTATTACCATAATTATTTGAATCTAATGGACTTTGGGATACGTAATAACCACCCCCCGCAAAGCCTCGACCGTCTTTAAGTTTTCTTAATCGCTCAGATGAAATTTTTCCTTCGCTATTCCATTTTTTAATTTGGGAATCTGATGCTTTTTCCCAGTGATAGAGACGAGTGCCTTTGGGTAAGACCTCCAATTGTCCCAGCCTCGACTCAGTACCACTCTCCGATACAGCTAAAACTTCCTGCGCTCCGAACTCATTCTTTTTGATAAACACGTCTGTATTTGCTGCCTGAGCAGCGGATAACCAAACCATAGGAGTCATCAAAAGTAAGAGTAAAGAAGCGAAATATTTCATGACTAACTCCATTAAAAAATAATTAGAAGAACACGCTTTCACAAAATAGTCATTTCTTGATAGAATGCTGCCACTTCCTTAAAGACCTTCGATCTATTTTTCGAACCGATCCGCGCTAAGCTGTAATTGATACCTTCGATGTCTTTGATCGAAGCAAAATACTTAAATGCGGCAAAAACAGAATCTTTTCGAATTAACGGAATCATCCCGGGCTCCTTACAAAAGAATCCACTAAAGATCTTATGCAAAGCTCATACATCTTAAAAGGAACTGGATAGATTTGAGTGTCTCAAGTTGAAACGTTCAAGATCGCAAGACGAAATTTGTTAGACAGGGATCAAAATGAAAAACCCCTTTGCGTTAACAAAGAGGTTTCGAAGTTACTCTGATTTTGGAAAAATATTATTGGAAAATAAGATAGACGTCTGACAATGCTTTGCTGCCACCGCAGTCCAAGGCATTGATGTTCAACTCATACTCCTTGCCCACAGCAAAGTCGCTGGTCAGAACCAGCGTACCGATGGTTGCAGTACCACCTGATTCGAACGCTGTAAGCGCAACATCCGCATTATTCACCTTGATCTTGCCAGTGGTTCCGATCGCCGTGTCAGCCGATCCCCAAGCGCGATAATTTGAAATCGCTGCTGAGCTCGATGACAAACGACTGCCCACAAGTACGAAGTTGTCGACAAGGATTGAACTCAATGAGCTTCCTGAGCCTGACAATTTCACTGTACGCTCGCCCGCCAAAGTGACTTTGTTGGTGAAAGCTCCCATCACATAAGGATTTGCGACATTCGTCAAAGACGTATCTGAAGCTTTCTTATGGTCTCGGGCAATCACGTTTGCAAGCTGACTTCCTGACGAAGGCGCCACCGCGATCTTACTGAAGAGTTTCGCGTAATAACAGACACCTTCAACCGTACGAGCTGGGATTGTGACCGGGAAAGATTTGATTTCTACAAACGACTTACAAGAGTAAGCCACGCACTTGCCACCAGATTTTACTTCGTTCTCGCCACAAGTAACTGACAACGAGACAGATTTACTAACTTGTTTTGACTCTGAATTTTTACCAACCACTGTGCAAGTGAGATCTTGCGTCGCCTTGATTTGTGTCGACGTTTGCGCAATCGGCAAGCTACCAGCTTGCCCGTCTGTGCAAGAGAAGCTCATGCTGCTGACGTTCGAACCCGATGTGATCAAGCCCACACTCGAGTTCACTGCAGCAGTGGCTTTTGATAACGAAACAGAGACATCGGGTGCGGGACATGAACCATCAACACCCACGTAATCGCCTTTTGATGAATTCACCAAGACCTCTTTACCACTTTGGCAAAGATAATTATCTAGCTTCTTATAGACTGAATTCACCATCACAGAGCTTGACGGACATGATTTCGGTTCTGTCACCGTACCATTCGTAATCGACCACGTAGAGCCTTCGGGCTTCCCGTTACAAGTCTGTGGCAGGCATGCACCGGTTTGATTTAACAACGCACCTTTTTCATAATTTCCGGTCGGAACAGCGGCATTGTTCAAACAGATCAACTCGACATTTTTTCCATAGTTATAGATCAAATTTCCACCGAATTCGCAGGCACCATTTTCAGAAATAATATCCGTGGTGGGTTCCAT
Organism: Bdellovibrio sp.; assembly: GCA_017745015.1. Lineage (GTDB taxonomy): Bacteria > Bdellovibrionota > Bdellovibrionia > Bdellovibrionales > Bdellovibrionaceae > Bdellovibrio. Next base: position 30,171 of record JAGIAF010000003.1, read on the forward strand.
CCATGTGGAGCCATTGCTATGGCTATTGCAGGAATCTGCGGGAATGGAACTGCTTTGATCAGTCTGCACTTCAGAGAAGTAAGCAGCATTAGGAGCGCAATTTTGATATCCGAGCACCACGACAACTAGTACCGCAGCGCGAATAACGTTCTTCATGGTTTTTCCCCTGTTACTGGACTTTTCGGCAGAAGTTGTGAGGAACTTTTGTTCTCATCTGTTTCATTTTGAGAAATGAAACCACTCACTGGACCGGCAAGTTACAGGGGGACGATAACTATGTGTTTTTACGAAGCCATTCTGCCATCGGCAAAGCAAAATAGGTGAAGATAATATCCGCACCGGCTCTGCGCATAGAATAAAGCGTCTCCACCATGGCGCGAGTTTCATCGATCATCCCGTGCTTTGCACCGAGTTTGATCAAGCCGTACTCACCACTCACGTTGTAAGCGGCTACTGGAATATTGGTGTGCGCTTTTACTTTTGCAATCACATCCAGGTAACTCAATGCTGGCTTCACCATCACGATGTCGGCACCTTCTTCGATGTCGAGATCGATCTCGCGCAAAGCTTCGCGCGTGTTGCGGAAATCCATTTGATAAGTTTTTTTGTCGCCAAATTTAGGAGCCGAATCCAAAGCCTCACGGAAGGGTCCGTAGAAACTCGACGCGTATTTTACCGAGTAAGAAAGAATGCCCGTATCGATCAAACCTTCAGAATCCAAAGCTTCACGAATCGCACCCACACGACCGTCCATCATATCGGATGGCGACACGATGTCGGCACCTGACTTCGCATGAAGAACACTCATCTTTGCGAGGATTTCCACGGTTTCGTCATTCAAAATGACGCCGTTCTTCACGACACCATCGTGACCGTCAGAAGAATAAGGGTCCAGAGCCACATCCGTAATGAGAGTCACATCCGGGAACTTATCGCGAATTTTCTTCAGAGTTGTGGGCATTAAACCATTCGGATTGAGGGACTCTTTACCGTACGTGTCCTTCAAAGATTCCGGAAGTGCCGGGAACAGATCAAACGAGTGAACTCCCAATGAAACAGCCTTCGCGACCTCTTCTAGAATTAAATCAGGGCTGAGACGAAAAATGCCTGGCATTGAGGCAATTTCTTGCTTCTGGCCGGTGCCTTCCACAAGGAAAAGTGGGAGCACTAATTGGGAGGCTCTGAGGTCGGTTTCTGCCACCATTTGGCGCACAGCTTCAGTTCGACGATTTCTTCTAGGTCTCTGCGTGAGTTTCATATAAATCTCCACCCGCTAGTTGGATTTTTTAGAGTGCAGCTTATCAGCTTCTTGGCCAGCTCTGTGTCATTTTGGTACGGCTCTGAAAAGACACCAAGAATGACATTTCTATGACACTTTATTGAAAGTTTAGTGATAAACCTAATCTTACAAATGGAAGATATACTTCTCGTTCACAGAAAATCTAGTAAAAACTTTGGTGGAGACCTTGCAGCGTCTCTGCAAGATGCAGCCGTGTGGAGAACATGCCTGCGCCAGATTTTGTTCTGTCGTGAAGATGAAGTGAACAACTTCCTGGAAGTTCTTGAACCCGAAGATCAAATTCTTCGCGGCGAAGATGGTTTGAGCTTGTTGCTTGAAATTCTTTGCGGCCTTCATTCGCCGATCGTGGGTGAGACTGAAGTCTTCGGTCAGTTCAGAAACTTTGTCGATTCTCGTAAAGCTATCAATGACACACTTTTTGCCGATAACCAGAAATGGTTGAACTTCATCATGGCAGAAGTGAAGAAAACGCGCGCCGAACACCTGGTAGGTATCGGCTCTCAAAGTTACGGCAGCCTTCTTCGCCGCTATTCGAAAGACATGGATTCAGTCACGATTTGCGGTTCGGGCCAATTGGCTCAAGAAATCCTTCCATGGGTT